>JAESRV010000036.1 GCA_016764475.1 Amylibacter sp. | reverse complement strand
CGTCCACCTTGTCGAGTTCCACCCGTTCGCGGTTTTCCAGCATCGCCCATGACAGGGCGGTTTCAAGATCATCGGTGATTTTGACAGGGATGGTTGCAAGGGATGGGCGCGCCTTTACTGCAATTTGCAGGGCACGCCAGCGGCGACCCCCTGCGACAATGCCTACTTTGCCATCTTCATCCAGCAATCCGCTAAGATTATGAATAAGGCCACTGGCAACGATTGTTTGCGCCAGTTCCGCAATGCCTTCGTCACCTTCTTCTACTTCGCCGCGTGGGTTGTGTTCTGACAGATAGGTATCTGCCAAGGGCCATTGCTGGATTTCTGTTTCAGTAACGGCTGTGATTTTGCTTTGTTTTGTCATTAGGACATTCCTTATATGTGGTTGATCGTGTTTTTGATTTATTCTAGGGTTGCCCTACCCCTTCCGAGGTAGAGCGAGAGGGCTTAGGCCCCTTGGTTAGTTTTCAGGAAGGCGTGGCCGATTTTTGCGGATAGACCACCCTTCTTGATTAACGCGACAGCTTGCTCGCGCAGTTGAAACAAACGTTTCTGGCTCATGTCTTCACCCTTTGCTCTGGCAATCTCTCGCGTATTGCATACGCTGCCGATCAGTGGGGCATGTTCACATGCCCGAGAAGAGTCCTTTCAGGTTAAGGTTCACTTATGTTTGGATGGCGTTGTGCAGCCGCGCATCGTCAGCGTAGGCAACAAGGGGCTTTTCAGCACTCCAATGCAGGTCGCGCTCTACCCGCAATCCCATTGGCCCACTGACTGACAACAGTTCAGCAATGGAAACGCTGCCCAATTCGGGGCAACCCATGCCCAGATCACAAAGACCAAAGGCAATATCCTGATCGTCTGGGTCAATCTCACTGATGAGCCATGTGGCTGAACCCCACGGGGTAAACAGCTTCACAACAGGTTTGCGCGTCATTTCTTCCTCGATCTCGCCTAACCGTTCACGGTTGGCAATCGCCCCGTTTTTTAGCAATTCTTCCATCTGGCTCTTGGTAAATAATTTCATCTTGTTTTCCTTTGTGGTGCTACCATTTCGGTTGTTCCGAATTGGTTCTGAATTTGAGCAAAGCGCGAAAGCGCGTCGTCTCTAAATTCTGCCTCACGGCGAGTGTGGGGGTAGCAAGTGCCACTTAAATCGATAGGGGTTTGGTGCGGCCCGCAGCGCAGCGAGGACCCGGCCCTGTCGATTTAAGTTGCGCGCGCGTGGGGCGAAGTCCCTAGCAACGTCGTGCAGCGGCGTTCGGCTTTTGCCGAACCCCAAACGACCACCAAAACAGGATCGAGCGAGATCCGATGAAAAAGGCGTAGCGAATGATCGTCACCCGCAAGGGCAGATCACCGTGGCACAAAACGACCATGCAGAAAAGACCAGGGCGCGGCTCTGTAAGAGACGGGGCTGGGGCTATTGATGCAGGGAGTGTGTGTTGGGGTGTTCTGGTTGTTAGCCCGCACAAGCATTGTGTCGGCTAATGGCTAGAGCGCGTTCCCGGGCTGAAAGATCGGGATTTTCCGTGAGTGGTTAATTGCACTCGTTATTCGTAATTGGTCAACAAAATCCGGCGTCTTGGCGAGAATCGTTTATCCTAATTGAGACGCCGTTGGTTGGAACCTACGAACGACCGAATGGTTTCGTCGACCATGGCAAGCTAGCGAATTGTAAAGCAGGTCTCCCAGGGCTTCTATGCACTGTTCATCGCTCAGGTTCACTTCGACGACCACAAGCTGGAAAGAGGTGCCGCGAACATGTTGTCAGCAAAAGGCACAACTTGGTCATGGTCATAGAGAACAATCCCCTGAACGAACCGATCTCCACAAGCTTCCGCGAGTTTTCGCATGCCCGAAAAATCATCGGAGGATACCGTCGCTGATGATTTGACTTCAATACCTACGACCTCACCACGTCGATTTTCGATAACAATATCGACTTCGTTTTTATCTTTGTCCCTGAAGTGGGAAAATGAGCATCTCTGTTCGCTCCACGTGGCAATCTTCTGCAATTCACTGAATACGAATGTTTCCAGAATTGCCCCAAAGGGCATCTTGTTCTTGCCCACAGTCTCTGGGGAAAAATCTCTCAATGCGGCAAGAAGGCCCGCATCCAGAAAGTGAAGTTTTGGTGATTTGGTTAGACGCTTCAATTTATTGGTGAACCAAGGCTGAAGGGTGTGGACGATGAATAAGCTCTCAAATACCCGTAGATATTTTTGCGTTGTGACGTGGTTGAGATTCACCGTGCTACCGATCCCTGAGTAGTTGACCAGCTGGCCTGAATGCTCGGCCAGTATATTCAGAAGTTTGGGCATTATCGCGAGCTGTTCGATTTGTGCCACATCGCGAACGTCTCTCTGGACAATCGCATCGACGTAGCTGTGATACCAATCCTGCTTTCGCGCCCATCTCTTCCGCGTGATTGCTTCTGGATATCCGCCTTCCAGTACCGTCTCGATAAGCGCGTCGCCAAGCATGATCGTCTCGACCGTTGGCTGGCTACCACTGAATGCATTATCTAGGAACTTAGATTTGCTACCCAGAATTTCAGACCGGGAAAGCGGTAAGAGCTTGATCACTTCCATCCTGCCGGCAAGTGAATCTGCGACGCGTGGGACAGTCATCAGATTGGCGGAGCCCGTCAGGAGAAAACGCCCAGGGCTTTTGTCCCTGTCAACTTCAGTCTTGATGGCCAACAATAGGCTTGGGGCTCGTTGAATTTCGTCGATGACTGCTCGATCCATTCCGCGAAGAAATCCAACCGGATCGTCATTCGCAGCCGCGAGGACTGTCACATCATCAAGTGTGAAGAAGGGTATCTCTTCAGCGGCGATGTCAGTCACCAACGTGGTTTTACCGGACTGTCGCGGCCCGGATATGAGAACAACACGCGTGTCAGCGAGCGCCTCCTCTATCCTGCTTTTGGCGAATCTTTCGTACATTATACCCTCAACTGTCTCGACTAATTGAAATTACAACCTCGACCAATTGAAAGTCAAGCTCCGACCGATTGAAAGCGGCGAGCCGTCTGATTGAAAGAGTGCCTTTCTGGGAATAGCTAAATATCAAAGCCATAATAGCCTCACCGGGCACCTATCTGTGTGACCGACTACCACTTGTCAAGCCTCTGTCGCAGTGCCTATAAAAAAGAAATCGCCATTTTGGCAGATGCAAGATCAAAGCTGACCGACATCCATGCCACACACAGCAATCCCGTTTGTTGTATCAACAGCAGTAGAGGTATCACAGACATTGATCCGAGCTTATTACCCTACTATGTATGTTTGTAACGCTCTTCATCGCCTTGATTTTAGTCCCAGTTTTTGCATTTCAAAGGTATCCGACAATGCCAGCCTTCAAAACCCTACCGGAAGATGACCCACTTCTGCTTACCTCACCACTGATCCGAGGGGTGCTGAAAACCGCGGAGTATATCGAAGCCAACGGTGGTATCGGATTGACAAAATCTGGGGCGTTTAACCGCAAATTTGTGCATTGGGCCGCTACCGAATTCGACTGGCCGGGTTATTCCGAAGAAGAACTGTTTCGTATTAATAAGGTTCTTAACGAGTGGGACTTCCCACCCGTTGAGGACATCCACGCCCTACTGAAAGGGTTGAAACTAGGGCGGCATTACAAAGGTAAATTCCTGCTGACCAAGGCCGGAAGAGCGCTGGTGGCCCATCCCGGTCGCCTGCTGTCAGAATTGATACCCAATTTTCTGTTTCGCCTGAATCATGGTGCGCATTTACGGGCCGAGGATCAAATTTTAGGAAACTGGGATATTTTCCTGAATATCATCAATGTCGAGGCTGATCACGGAACAAGTCGTTCGGCTCTACGAAATGCACTTTACGGCGATCCCGGCCCATCAGATTCTTTGTATGATTCAATCTCCTCGACACTCTATATCACAGTCCTACGCCCGCTTTGCTGGGCAGGTCTTCTAAAAGAAGCGGCCCCTCACCGCTCACGTTCAGACCAGCAATTTACCAAAACCGAACTATGGCGACGAACGCTTCGGCTGGATACCGACAAGCACTTAAGGCCGCGTGTGGTGCATTGACTGCGAAAACAGCTATTAGCGCCCTTTCCATCTAGTTTAGCATTCACGGCCCAAAGCTGTCATTAGTGAGATCTAGAAATCGCTAAAGTTATTTCCCTATAACCGGCATTCGTTCGTTGCGCAGAAAATTGGGTGACCGCAGTGCCGGATAATGCTGCCACCCGATCACGAAATTTGAATGTCCGGGTAGGCTGGTAGTATCACATCAAGTAAGTCGTTATTCTGTAATGTCTGGGATGTCCTTAAATCAAACCAATATTACGCAGTTGGTTACGCCCAACCAGATTAACCAACAGATCGCATTGCTGCGCGCTCAACATGAATATCTCGTCGCGCGGGTTGTCGGCAGGAAACAATTTAGCCATGCCTGCCTTTACCAAGTCACGCGCAACACCATTTTCGATGATACCTTCGACCCGCTCGTAGGTGAATGAACGCGGGATACGGACACCTGACGCGATTGGCAAGCCATGTGCCGCAGCGCTCGCGATAAGTGCATATGCGCACCGTGCAGTCGGGTGTCTCTTGTTCGGGTGTGGGGTCGTCGGGAGAATCCGCGCCATTTGATTGGCGGGTTTGATTGGCACACTCTCAACTTCGCCAATGCCTTGGAGGAAGGTGTTGAGCGTTGCGCGCTCGGGATTGTTTTTAGGTACCCCTGAAAGAGTGGCCGCATGTTTTTCGGTTGAATACGGCGATGATCCGGATGTTGAACCAAGGCCACCTGCCAGATTAGTCAGTGTACCGCCTTCGTGCCGACGCCCATACTTCGCAATGAGACGAGCTTCGCGTTCAAGGCAATCAACTTCCTCAGACGCGTCAAAAACTTGGTCGATACGATACGTGATCTGTGCGCCTTCGTTCAAAATTTGGCGAATAACATTACACTTGAATGGATTACTTTCGCCAACAGGATGATGTCGGACAGCTTCCAACTCATGTTCGATTACACGACGGTTAAGGCCTTTGCCCACATAAAAAACATCGCCGTTTGGCCTGCACAGCTCATAGACATAGTACTTACCACTGTTAGTGGACAAAAAGGTATCAAGTTCCGTGCTATATCCCTCAAATGCAGACATATTTTCTCTTCATATGATTAAAAATCAATCATAGCATGGTTTTTTGGCTTCTCTATAAACATCCGAAAATAATTATTCCGCCCTAACGGGTAAACACGTCAAGGAGGGGAAAATCAAACTCTGCTGGCGCTACTGTAGTTCGCCCCCAGTTCCGCCCTTTGTCTGAGGTCAGTACCTATTGAACAAAGTAGGCTAACAAGCGGAATAATTTATTACTCTTAGGTTGAGTGAGGGGCCGTTGTCGCGTTATATAGCGGAGATACGTTTTGTTTTATTAGAATACTTTTGGAAATGTCGTATATTTTGCGCTTGCTGAACAAACAGAAAAGATTTGTCGTTGCCTTAACGCTTTTGCTATTTGGCTTTTCGAACTTTGCTTTAGCACAAAATAATAGCGTTCTTGAAGCCCAACAATTCTTAATACAAAATGGATATTCTTTGGGAACAGCCGACGGCATCATGGGGCGGCGAACCAGAAGTGCCTTGATAAAATTTCAGAGAGATCGCGGAATACTTGAGAGTGGTAAGCTGGATGAAGCCACACAAG
>JAESRV010000139.1 GCA_016764475.1 Amylibacter sp. | reverse complement strand
GCGATTGCCACCAGCTTTCCGATCTTTGAAGACCTGATGAAAGGCTTGGGGGCAAGTATCGCACGGAGTAACCGATGAGCTTCACCGTTGCCATAGACGGCCCAGCGGCCTCTGGCAAAGGCACTATCTCACGCGCGATTGCCGAACATTTCGGCTTTGCACATCTTGATACCGGGCTGTTGTACCGCGCGGTTGGCAACAAAACCCTGACCCAGGGCGACAGCCCTGAAATCGCTACAAAACTGGCGCAAGAACTCACGGCAGACGATCTGAACGCCGATGATTTACGCAGTGCCGAGGTTGCACAAGCCGCCAGCAAAATCGCGGTGATCCCGCAAGTACGCACCGCCCTTGTGGCATTCCAGAAAACATTCGCAAAACAGCCCAGTGGTGCGGTGTTGGATGGCCGTGATATTGGCACCGTGATCTGCCCTGATGCAGATGTAAAACTGTTTGTAACGGCCAGTGCCCAAGTACGCGCCCGCAGGCGTTACGCGGAACTTTCCATCAAGGACAACAGCATCACGCCCGAACAGGTACTCGCAGACATCAAACTGCGCGATGCCCGTGATGCAGGCCGCGATATAGCCCCGATGATTGCAGCCCCTGACGCGCATCTGATAGATACATCCAACATGAAAATCGCAGAAGCGATTGCTGCGGTCATTGCAATTATAAAGGCCCGTCATGACCAAAATCATTCTGTTTAACAAACCCTTCGGCGTGTTGTCACAATTCACCGACAAAGGTACCGCAGGTTCTGCACGCAAGACCCTATCAGAATTCATTGACGTCCCTGAAGTCTATGCGGCAGGTCGGTTGGATAAAGACAGCGAAGGCTTGCTGGTACTGACAGACAATGGCCGTTTGCAAAGCCGCATCAGTGACCCAAAGTTCAAAACCTCAAAAACCTATTGGGTGCAGGTAGAAGGCGCACCAACGGATGCGCAACTTCAAAACCTACGCGACGGAATAAAGTTAAAAGACGGCATGACACGCCCAGCGGACGTGCGCCGAATAGATCAACCAACGGGCCTATGGCCCCGCACCCCGCCGGTGCGATTTCGCAAAACCGTGACCGACAGCTGGTTAGAGATCACCATATCCGAGGGCCGCAACCGCCAAGTGCGCCGTATGACGGCGGCAGTAAATTGCCCGACCTTACGCCTTATCCGGTACCGTGTCGGGGACTGGACAATAGATGGCATTGCAAACGGGCAATGGCGCACAGTGTAAATTGTAAACTGTAAATACCCCACACCTTACAACATCGCCACAAAATCCAATGCGAATTTATGAATGTCGCCCGGCCAACGGGCAGACAGATAATTACCATCACGATGGCTAAACCCGCGCGCAAGGTGTTTCATATTATCGCGCAAAATCGGCATCGGCCCTTGAATAAAATCACCGGGGGATTTTAAGGCAGCCGTCACCTCATCCTCTACCGTGGTTGGATAAGTCAGATAATAATCACCATTTCTGCGTTTGGTCACATGGTAAGCCAGCCGTTCCTGTCGCTTCAAAAGGGCAGTGGTTTTGCGTCCGTATAAAACAGACCTCCCCGTATCTGCATTCTTGGCACGACACACAGCAACAACGCCGTGGCAAACCGCAGCAATGGGCTTGTCGGTGGCAAAAAACCCTGCGATGGCTTCTTGCAAAACCGGCGACTCCAGATAGGGAATGATGCGTTTGGAATGCCCGCCCGGCAGTAAAATAGCCTGATAATCTTCCACCCGAATATCATCATAATGGATCGGATTTTGAAACGCTTTATCTTGTAACAGACGTTGATACGTTTCCCGCGCGGGCTTTTCCGCTATTAAAAGCGGCTTCAAAAACCCAAGCCCCGCCCCCGTCAACATAACCGGGTCGGCACTGGCCATAGCCCCCGTATCCGTAGCAAAGCAAATATCATGCCCGTGGTCGCGCAGAATCTGCCACGGCATTGCCAGCTCGGTCGGGTCAACATCCAGTGTGCCTGTGGGGATCAAAATAGTCATATATATCTTATGCCCTATTTACCCTATTTCAACCACCAAAAAACCGCCGATAAACCCAGATCAAAGCCATCGCCCCCAGCAGCCCGCCGATAAACAGGCTCAGCACGCTGGACGCCCCGACAAACAGCATAAACAAGCCGCGCAGGATGATACCGCCAAAAATCGCCCCCAGCACACCGATGCCGATGGCAACAAACGCGTTGGTTTGCAAACCCATAAAACGCACAGCCAGAAAACCTGCGGCGGCACCAACGATAAGTGTCAATATAAAGGGCATATAAACCTCCTGTTCTTAGCTTATATATAGGGTGTTTTTTCGAAATTTTAAGGGGTTACAGCGTTTGACCCTTGGTCAAAGCCATGCCACGCAGAAAATCCGTAGCGTCCATCGCGCCCTTACCTGCCCGTTGCAAACGCAGCAGTTGTACTGCCCCCGCCCCGCAAGCGACACTCAAAGTATCATCAAGAACCGTACCCGCAGACCCTTGCCCATCGACAATCCGGCTGTTCAAAACCTTTACCCGTTGGCCATCCACCTCAAACCACGCGCCCGGAAACGGCGACAGGCCTCGGATCAAACGATCCACTTCCACGGCAGGTTTAGACCAGTCAATCCTGGCCTCGGCCTTATCTATCTTGGCCGCATAGGTCATGCCTTCTTCCGCTTGAGCCACAGCCACCAGATCAGGTAATGCGTCCAAAGCCTGCACAATCAGCCTAGCACCCATATCAGACAAACGATCATGTAAAATCGCCGTAGTATCGGTTGCCAGAATATCGGTTTCATCGCGCAACAAAACAGGCCCCGTATCCAGCCCCTTTTCCATCTGCATAATGCAAACACCGGTTTGCGCGTCACCTGCCATAATCGCGCGGTGAATGGGGGCAGCCCCCCGCCAACGCGGCAACAGCGATGCGTGAATATTCAGGCAGCCCAACCTTGGCGCATCCAGTACCGCTTGCGGCAGGATCAAACCGTAGGCCACAACCACCGCGATATCGGCGTTCAAATCAGCAAAAGATTTAATTTCAGCGGGGTCTTTAAAATTCAACGGGTGGCGTACATCTAAGCCCAGACGCTCCGCTAACGACTGTATCGGGGAGGGTCGGTATTTTTTACCACGGCCTGCAGGGCGTGGCGGTTGGCAGTAGATGGCCAGCAGTTCATGCCCTGCGGCCACCAAAGCTTCCAATACCGGTACAGAAAAATCAGGCGTTCCCATAAAAACAATACGCATGACCCTAGCCTTTCCGCTTTGCAAGCTTCAAAGCTTTCGCCAGCAACATCTTACGCTTCACAGGGCCAAGGTGGTCAAAAAACATCTTGCCGTTCAAGTGGTCAATCTGGTGTTGCACGGATGTCGCCCAAAGCCCTACAAAATCACGCTCAATCATATCCCCCGTCGCATCCATATACTCGACAGTAATGGCGCGTGGCCGTTCGATTTCCGCCCAGACACCGGGCAGATTGGGGCTGCCCTCTTCATGGGTGCGCAATTTGGCTGAAACATGCAAAATCTTCGGGTTCGCCATGCGTACGGGCTGGTCGTGTGTGTCCGAACAATCCACCACCGCCAAGCGCAGGCTTTCACCGATCTGGTTTGCCCCCAGCCCCACGCCCGGCATCGCATACATACTGTCCAGCATGTCTTGCCAAATCTGTTTCACCTCATCGGTAATGCTTTCAACAGGCGCACAAACCGCACGCAACCGCTTGTCGGGATAGGGTATAAACCGACGCACCGCCATCAGGCCGACGCCCGTTCTTTTTTCAACTTTTGCATTTTCTTGGTAATCATGGATCGTTTCATTCTACTTAGATAATCAATAAACAAAACTCCTTCCAGATGATCAATCTCATGCTGGGCACACCGTGACCAAAGCCCGGTGAAATGCTCTTCGCATTCCTTGCCCTGCAAATCCCAAAACGCCACCTTCACTTCCGCTGGCCGCGTAATATCCTCGTACATCCCCGGAATAGACAAACAGCCCTCTTCATGGGTGGTCTCTTCTTCACTGGCCCAGATCACTGACGGGTTGATCAGCACCATCGGTGACGGATCATCCTCTTTATCCACGCAATCCATCACGAACAAACGTTTCAACTGCCCCACCTGTGGTGCCGCCAGCCCAACACCGGGTGCGTCATACATCGTGGCAAGCATCGCGTTACCCAAAGCGCGTGCATCTTCATCAACCGCTTCAATAGGGCTACACAGCTTTTTCAAGCGCGGGTCGGGGTGGATCAGGATCGGTAGTATTTTCATACCTGCGATTTAGGCCAAAGCGGGCTGGGGTTCAAGCCGTGATCATTGTATCCCCGCACAGGTACAAATATCCCCTTGCCCCTTAGCCAACAATAAGTAATCTGCCCCGCAACAAGGAGACTAGCCATGAGCTTTGACGACATCATTGACCGCCGTAACACTCATTCCTCTAAATGGGATGCAATGGAAAAGCTTTATGGCGTCAGCCCTGAAACGGGCATTGCCATGTGGGTCGCCGATATGGATTTCAAACCGCCGCAATGCGTGATCGATAGATTGAACCGCATGACCGATCATGGGGTTTTCGGCTATTACGCGGATGACAAATCCTACAAAGATGCGATCTGCGGTTGGATGTTGCGCCGCCACAGCTGGAAGATTGACCCTGACAGTATCTTCACCACTCACGGGCTGGTCAACGGCACCGGGCTTTGCTTGCAGGCCTTTACTCAACCAGGTGACGCCATCGTTCTGTTCACGCCTGCCTACCACGCTTTCGCGCGTGTGATAAACGCGGCTGGCCGTACAGTAACTGAATGCGTTATGGCCAATGACAACGGTCATTATACATTGGATTTCGATGCCTATGAGGCCGTGCTGACAGGCCGTGAAACCATGCTGATCTTTTGCTCACCCCATAACCCCGGCGGGCGTGTTTGGTCACAGTCTGAGTTGCAACAGGTCGCGGATTTCTGTGTGAAGCACGACCTGATCCTTGTGTCAGATGAAATCCACCACGATCTGGTTTTTGCAGGCCACAAACATATCCCGATGACCAATGCCGCCCCTGAAATTTTAGATCGTCTGGTAATGATAACCGCCCCCAGCAAGACCTTCAATATCGCGGGCTTGCATACTGGCAATGTCATTATCGAAGACATGGTCTTGCGCCAGAAATTTGCGGGTACAATGGGTGCATTCGGTATTTCGGGCAACAATGCAGGCCTGTTGGCCGCCGAAGCAGCCTATAGCGGTGGCGACGCATGGGTTGACGAACTGGTGGCTTACCTCACCGAAAACAAACGCATATTCGATGAAGGCATCAACGCTATCCCCGGCCTGCAATCCATGCAACTGGAAGCCACATACCTTGCATGGGTCGATTTTTCAGGCACTGGCATGGCCCGTGAAGAATTCACCACCCGCGTACAAGACGTCGCCAAAATAGCCGCCAACCACGGCCCAACCTTTGGTGCCGGCGGCGACAACTTCATGCGCTTCAACCTGGGCTGCCCGCGCAGCGTGGTGCAAGATGCCGTGGCACGGATGCAAGCGGCGTTTGGGGATTTGCAGTAAAATCATACGCCTTTAGGAACAGTACACGAATAATTTACCTGTTTTTATACCCTTATAACAATTTGTTAGCATAATTTGCCAAAATTCAAATACTATAGGTGATAAATAGCAGTTAATGCTTCTGGTTTCCTGCTACACTCCCTCTGAAAAATCCGGAGAAACCATGAACGCCGTCAAGCCAACCCC
>JAESRV010000138.1 GCA_016764475.1 Amylibacter sp. | reverse complement strand
TGGCAAGGCTAGAAGCTATAATTTAGAACGATTCCAGATTACTTGACACCGCCCGCCTTCAAGCGCATATTTAGGGCAACTTAAAAGGATAATACGGATGTTTATTCAAACAGAATCCACGCCCAACCCCGCCACGCTGAAATTCCTGCCGGGCCAAGCGGTTATGCCATCAGGTACAGCTGACTTTCCAACCTCGGAAGCGGCCAGCAATTCACCACTGGCTTTGCGGATTTTTGCAGTGGACGGTGTTACCGCCCTGTTTTTCGGCCCTGATTTCATCACCGTAACCAAAGAAGAAGCCATCGACTGGAATCATATTAAACCAGCCATTTTAGGCGCGGTCATGGAACATTTCCAATCCGGTGATCCCGTGATGCAAGGCGAAGGTTTGGCTGCGGCAGGCCACGCAGAACACAGCGGCGAAGACGCCGATATTGTAAACCAGATCAAAGAGTTACTGGATACCCGCGTGCGCCCTGCCGTGGCCCAGGACGGCGGTGATATTACCTTTCACGGCTTTGATAAAGGCGTGGTTTATCTGCATATGCAAGGGGCCTGCGCAGGCTGCCCATCGTCTACAATCACCTTGAAAATGGGCATTGAAAACTTACTACGCCATTATATCCCTGAAGTGACCGAGGTGCGCCCCGTTGCCGCCTGATTGTTTAATCCTAGCTTTCGATACATCGGCTGCACATTGTGCAGCCGCTTTGCTGTTGGGGGATACGGTTTTAAGCGTGCGCGTGGAACCAATGCATAAAGGCCAAGCCGAACGTCTGTTTCCTTTGCTGGAAGAAGTGTTGGCTGAAAACAACAAAAACTGGTCAGACCTACAGGCCATCGGGGTTTGCACAGGGCCCGGAAATTTCACGGGCATACGTATTTCTGTAGCATCAGCACGCGGATTGGCGTTGTCGCTTGGCATTCCTGCGGTTGGCATCTCTAAACTGGAAGCAATGGCTTATGGCACCACGGGCCATGTGACGGCGGTTCTGGATGCACGGCGCGAACGGGTTTATCGCCAATCTTTCGATAATGCTCAGGCGTTAAGTGCGCCGCAGATGTCAGTCTTATTGGATATTTATAGCCAATTGGAAGCAGAGGCAGTGCGTATGATTGAAGATGAAGCCCTTGATCTGCCCAATGCACAACCCGTTGAAAGCATTGTTGAAGCAGTGGCACACCTTACGGCAGAACGTTACCAACAAGAACACCCCCGCCCTGCCCCGTTATATTTACGTGCGGCTGACGCGGCCTTGCCCCGTGATCCACCCATTGTGATCTTGCCATGACGCCCCAACAGATGGCGCAAATTCATGCACAGTGTTTTAGTCAACCACGGCCTTGGTCGGTGCAGGAATTTATCGACTTACTTGAAAGCAACACAGTCTACCAATGCGCCCGCGAACAAGGCTTTGCCTTGGGGCGCATTGCAGGGCCAGAAGTGGAATTGCTGACCCTCGCAGTTGACCCTGAGCATCGCCGCCAAGGGGTGGCGCAAGCGTTGATGAAAGATTTCGAAACTCAAGCCAAAGCCCGTGGTGCAAGCGATGCATTTTTGGAAGTGGCCCAAGATAACACTGCCGCAACCGCCTTATACCAACAGCTCGGATTCACACAGGCAGGCTACCGTAAGGATTATTATGCGGGGCCTAAAGGCATACGCATTTGCGCACTGGTGATGACAAAAACCCTTTAACCGCGCCCGAGAAACGGCATTTTATTGGCCATAATGGTCATCGACAAAACATTGGTGTCCAGCGGCAGATTGGCCATATTAAAAACCGCATTGGCCGCGTCAGCCACATCCATCGTATCCATTGGCCCATCCGCGTTCTTGATCAGATTTTCCACCAGTTCCGTGCGCGCATTGCCAATATCAATCTGACCGCAACAGATATTCAGATCGCGCCCGTCAAGGGCGATAGATTTGGTCAGGCCGGTAATCCCATGTTTGGTGGCAGTATAAGCCGCTGAGTTTAGCCGTGGGCTGATCGACGAAATTGATCCGTTATTGATAATCCGCCCGCCTGAAGCGGCCATATGGCGAAACGCTTCACGCGCACACAAAAACATGCCCGTCAGGTTCACATCCACCGATGCCTGCCAGCTTTCTAGCGTCAGCGTGTCAAAGCGGCCCGACACCGGAAAAATACCTGCATTGTTGAAAAGCGCATCAATTTGGCCAAAATGATCCACCGCTTGTTTAAAGGCGGCAATGACCGAAGCCTCGTCCGTAACATCACAAGCAACAGCGTGCGCGTTATCATGCCCCTTAGCCAGCTTTTCCAGCTTATCCATGCGCCGCGCAAGCAAGGCCACATTCCAGCCCTTTTGCAGAAACTTCAACGCCGTGGCGGCCCCGATGCCGCTGCTGGCCCCCGTGATCAGAATTGTTTTTGCCATATCGCCCTCATATTTCTTGCCATAAGCAACATTTGCGTGTCAGACTTTAGTTTAGACATGCAACATGGGGCCTTACAATGACCATTTCGGATAATTCGTATTTTCAACCTGTATCGGGCATGGAACTGCCGCGTTTTGCAGGCATTCCAAGCTTTATGCGCCTGCCTGTCATTGATCTGGATGATCCGAAAATCAAGGATGTGGATATCGGCCTGATCGGGGTGCCGTGGGATGCAGGCACCACCAACCGCCCCGGCCCCCGCCACGGGCCACGCCAGATGCGCGATTATTCAACCATGATCCGTTCCACCAATGCGGCCACCGGCCAAAAACCGTTCGAGATGGCAAATTGCGCCGATCTGGGCGATGTCGGCGGTAACCCTGCTGATCTGCAAGATGCGATGAAAAAGATCACCGCCTATTATATGCAAATCAAAGCCAAGGGCATTGTGCCGATGACGGTGGGCGGTGATCACCTGACATCCTTGCCAGTATTGCGTGCCTTGGCCAGTGACGCACCTTTGGGCATGATCCACTTTGACGCCCATACCGATCTGTTCAAAGATTACTTCGGCGGCTTCAAATACACCCACGGCACGCCTTTCAGACGCGCGATTGAAGAAGGCCTGCTTGACCCCAAACGGGTGATCCAGATCGGCATTCGCGGCACCTCTTATGGTGGTGAAGATATCGAATTTGGCCGCGCCAACGGTGTGACCATCATCGAAATCGAAGAGTTTTTTGACCGTGGCATCAAGGATGTCATGGCTCAAGCCCGTGACGTGGTTGGCGACCAACCCACCTATTGCAGCTTTGACATCGACTTTGTCGACCCCGCCTATGCACCCGGCACTGGCACCCCCGAAATCGGCGGCCCAACCAGCTTTCAGGCGCAACAGGTGATCCGTGAAATGGCCGGCGTCAACCTGATCGGGGCTGATATGGTAGAGGTCTCACCCCCCTTTGACCCTTCAGGCGGCACCGCATGGCTGGGGGTATCCTTAATGTTTGAAATCCTGTGTAATTTGGCAGACGCCCTGCAAAAACGGCGCGCGAAATAATTCCGGAGCTTCTCTTGTTGTAAATCCCACAATCGCCTATCATCTTAAAATCACATGTATTTAGGGGATTTACCGCATGGAGCCAATTAGCCTGACACTGGAAATGATGGTTGTACTGGGCTTGCTGGCCTTTACGATATTCCTGTTTGTATCCGAAATAATCCGCGTTGATCTGGCGGGGCTGCTGGTGATGGTGATCCTTGGCGGGTTAAGTTATCTGCCGGGCTTGGGCGATCTGGCCGATGTCACCCGCCTGTTTGACGGCTTTGCCTCAAACGCGGTGATCTCGATCATTGCAGTGATGATTATAGGTGCGGGTCTGGATAAAACCGGTCTGATGAACAGTGTCGCCGCCGTGATCCTGAAATTCGGCGGCTCAACCGAAAAACGCATTGTCCCCGTGATCGCAGGCACTGTCGGGTTGATCTCCAGCTTTTTGCAAAACGTAGGCGCCGCGGCTTTATTCCTGCCAGTGGTGGCGCGCATTTCATCACGCACCGAAATCCCGCTGGGGCGTTTATTAATGCCCATGGGGTTTTGTGCGATCTTGGGCGGCACCATAACCATGGTAGGCTCATCGCCGCTGATCCTGTTGAATGACCTGTTGATAACAGCCAACAAAGACCTGCCGGCAGATGCACAAATGCAAGCTTTCAGCCTGTTTTCCGTCGCCCCTATCGGGCTGGCTTTAGTGGTCACGGGTATCCTGTATTTCATGCTGTTCGGCCGTTGGGTGCTACCCGAAACCGCCACCCGCACAGACGCAAGTGCGGCCCAGTCTATCAAAGAATACCTGAAACGGCTTTACGGCTTGAAGGCGGATATTTTCGAGGTCGAAATCGGTGAGGGTAATATCCTGATCGGCGAAACCCTGGGCGACATTATGGATGCCCATCACATGTCTATTATCGGCAGCTATTATAACGGCCAGCGTTATCTGGCCCCGCTGGTCACAACCAAAATTGAAGCACCTTGCCGCTTGGCCATTCTGGGCCACCGCAAAGTCATCGACGAAATCGCCGATATTTACAATCTGACAGTCCTACCCAAGCTAGAGATTTTCCGCGAAGAATACACCGCCACCAAATCAGGCGTGGCCGAGATCGTGATCCCGCCAGACAGCGGCGTGATCGGTAAATCCGCCCGTGAAGTACGCCTGCGCGGCACATACGGGCTAAACCTGTTGGCAATCCACCGGGGCGACAAAACCCTAAGCCGGGTTGAAACCAAAGATCACACCGCCTGCCTGTTGGGCCAAGAACCGTTTCATGCAGGCGACACATTGGTGGTACACGCCCAATGGGAAAGCCTGACGCGCACCGCCAAAGACCGCGATTTTGTGGTGGTAACATCCGATTACCCGCAAGAGGAATTGCGCCCGCAAAAAGTTGGCTGGGCATTACTGTTCTTCGCGATTGCCCTGGCCTTGATCCTGTTCACCGACGTGCGCCTGTCACTGGCCCTGCTGGTGGGTGCGGTCGGCATGATCCTGTCCAAGGTTATCAACATTGATGAGGCTTATGCGGCCGTCGGCTGGAACACCGTGTTCCTGCTGGCCAGCCTGATCCCGCTGGGCCACGCAGTACAATCCAGCGGCACGGCGGAATGGATCGCCCAACAAGTGCTGATCCTGCTGGACGGCTGGCCGATCTGGGCCTTGCAAACCGGCGTGGCAATACTGGCAACCATATTCACCCTGATCATGTCCAATGTGGGGGCCACAGTGCTGCTGGTACCCTTGGCGGTGTCCATCGCGGTGGCCGCAGGCGGCGACCCCGCGATATTCGCCATGACGGTTGCCATCTCCACCTCAAATTCCTTCCTGATCCCGACCCACCAGGTCAACGCCCTGATCATGGGGCCGGCAGGTTACAAGGTGAAGGATTTCGTCAAAACGGGGGGGATTATGACCGTGCTGTTCTTGGTGGTGTCGATGTTTATGATGAATGTGGTGTTTGGGTAGGGAAGCTCTTATTTGAAAAAATGTCAGCCCCTGCCCGGGTGGGGGCCAGCACCACGGTTTCCAAATGCGCAACTTTACGAAAAACACAAACATATCCATTAGACGCCCCGTTGCAAAAGCCCCCGCCGAGGGGCGGCACCTCTCGGTGATTGCAAACAATCACCTGACGGCCAGTGGGGGCTGGCATTTTTTCAAAATGCTGAGTGGTGTATTATTCAGACGGCGCGTTGCCACGGTTACACCAAAGACGAAGGGCGGTTATATAAACCCAAAATCGCCATAGCACTTTGGATTTATAATTGCTAACGTGGGCTAAAGCCCACCTTACGTTTGCTATGAATGAGAAATATCAAAGCAAAATAAATTCAAAAATCACCGAGAGATACGAAGATCACACCACATAT
>JAESRV010000081.1 GCA_016764475.1 Amylibacter sp. | reverse complement strand
GGGCGGTTTGCCTACGGGCTGCACCGATGACACCACAAATGTTTTCCTTGAAAGTGCCTATTGGGATCCGATTACCATTGCGATGACGGGCCGCAAGTTGAAGATCAATTCGGATGCGCGTTATCGTTTTGAACGTGGTGTCGACCCTGCGTTTACGCCCAAAGGTTTGAATTTAGCCACGGCATTGATCATGGAACTTTGCGGCGGTGAGGCATCCGACATGGTGGTGGCGGGTGCTGTGCCTGACACCATGCGCAGCTATCATCTGGACACAGACCGTGTGAAATCGCTGGTTGGTATGGGTATTCCCGCTGACACCCAACGCGCGACTTTGACGGCTTTGGGTTTTGAGTTGCAGGGCGACGATGCCTATGTGCCAAGCTGGCGTCCTGATGTTTTGGGTCAGGCTGATCTGGTAGAAGAAATTGCCCGCGTGGCCTCTCTTACCAAGCTAAAGGGTGTGCCTTTGCCGCCTTTAAGCACAGGTGTGCCAAAGCCGATTTTAACGCCAATGCAACGGCGTGAAACCATGGCGCGGCGCACTATTGCCGCCTTGGGGTATAATGAATGCGTGACGTATTCGTTCATTGACCAGCCTTCGGCAGAGCTGTTTGGCGGCGGTGCGGATGCGGTGAAAGTCGGCAACCCGATTTCCGCAGACATGAGCCATATGCGCCCGTCTTTATTGCCGGGCTTGCTACAAGCAGCCGCCCGCAATCAGGCGCGTGGTATCATGGATATGGCTTTGTTCGAAGTTGGCCCTGTGTTTCATGGCGGCGAGCCTGAAGATCAGGAATTGTTGGCGACAGGTCTGTTGATCGGTCACACCGGCGAACGCGATCCGCATGGCAGCCGCCGTGCGGTTGACACCTATGATGCAAAAGCGGATGCGCAGGCGGTTTTGGCGGCCATTGGTGCGCCTGACAAGATGATGGTTCTGCGCGGTGCGCGGGAATGGTGGCATCCGGGCCGTTCTGGCAAACTGTCATTGGGGCCAAAGAATGTGCTTTGCGCTTTTGGTGAATTGCATCCCAAAGTGTTGAACGAAATGGGCGTCAAAGGCCCAGCTGTGGCATTTGCTGTTCACGTGGCTAAAATCCCGTTCCCGAAAAAGAAAACCACCACACGCCCAGCACTGAAGGTTTCTGATCTGCAAGCGGTGGAACGCGATTTTGCTTTTGTGGTGGATATGGATGTGGAAGCGTTAACCTTGCTTAATGCCGCCAAAGGTGCGGATAAAAACCTGATCACGGGTGCATCCGTGTTTGATGTGTTCAGTGGTGATAAGGCTGAAGCGCAAATGGGTGTGGGCAAAAAATCCATTGCCATTTCGGTGCGCTTGCAACCAACGGATGCAACCCTGACCGACAAGGATATTGAAGCGGTCAGTGCCAAGATCATTGATAAGGTCAGCAAAGCCACGGGTGGTGTTCTGCGCCGATAATGACGCGAGGTTCCACTTCGTAATCTATTGCGCTTGTTCTAAGGTCATTCCATTACTGGAGGCATGGATGAGTTTTGACTATGTGATCGTAGGTGGCGGTTCCGCAGGCTGTGTGTTGGCTAACAGGTTAAGTGCTGACCCAAAGACAACAGTTTGTTTGCTGGAAGCGGGTGGCGGCGGTAAGGGTTTTGTGATCCGCGCCCCTGCCATGGTGGCGGCAATGATTTCGGGCCGCCCCAAGATCAACAACTGGGCGTTTTTTACCGAACCACAGCCACAGCTGAACAACCGGCGGGGCTTTCAACCGCGCGGCAAAGCCTTGGGCGGGTCAAGTGCGATCAATGCGATGCTTTATATTCGCGGCCACCAGAAAGATTATGATGAATGGGCCGATCTGGGCTGTGACGGTTGGGCATGGGATGATGTTCTGCCGTATTTTCTGAAATCCGAAGGCAACCAATGGGGGGCGGACGCATTGCATGGCGGTAATGGCCCGTTGCAGGTTGGGGATCAATCAGAACCACGCGCGATTACACACGGCTTTCTGGATGCTGCCGAAAGCCTGCAAATCCGCCGTAATGCAGATTTTAATGGCCTGCGCCAAGAAGGTGTCGGGCTTTATCAGGTCACGCAGCATTATCAAGGTAAGCAAAAGGGTGAGCGCTGTTCTGCAGCCTCGGCTTACTTATTTCCGGTGCAAAAGACGCGCCCAAACCTGACAGTTTTGACCAAAACCCTAGTGAATAAAGTCATCTTGAAAAAGGGCCGCGCGGTTGGGGTTGATTACACTCAAGGCGGTAAACTGCATCAGGTAAAAGCGCATAAAGAGGTGATCCTAAGTGCGGGTGCTTTTGGTTCGCCGCAACTGTTGTTGTTGTCGGGCATTGGCCCGCAAGGTGAATTGAACGCACACGGAATTGATGTGGCACATGAATTGCCCGGTGTCGGGCAAAATCTACAAGATCATCTGGATCATGTGATTTCGTATAAATCGAAACGTGCGGATGTGATCGGCCTGAACCCTGCAGGGCTGGTGCGATTAACCAAAGCGATGCTGAAATGGCGGCGTGATGGTACGGGGATGTTTGCCACACCTTATGCCGAAGGCTCTGCCTTTATCCGGTCTGACCCGTCGCTGGATCGCCCCGATCTGCAACTGCATTTTGGGCCTGTAATTGTTGATAATCACCTGCGCACTATTCATCTAAGCAATGGTTATAGTTGCCATGTCTGTGTGCTGCGCCCCAAAAGCCGTGGCACGGTCGGGTTGCGTGATACGCGCCCCACATCGGCCCCGCGTATTGATCCGCAATATCTAAGTGATCCTGATGATCTGAAGCTGCTGATGAAAGGCGTGCGTTTGGTTGAACAGATTATGTTGGCAGACGCGCTGGCCCCGTGGCGCGGCAAGCGTTTGTATGATTACGATGGCAGTGATGCAGGGCTAGAGGCCGATATTCGCGCACGCGCCGATACCATCTACCATCCCGTCGGCACCTGTGCGATGGGCAAGGGTGATATGGCAGTTGTTGATGTGCAATGCCGTGTGAACGGGGTTAAGGGCCTGCGCGTGGTGGATGCCTCTATCATGCCGCGCCTGATCGGGGGCAACACCAATGCGCCGACGATGATGATTGCCGAAAAGGTTGCGGATATGATTGTGAACGGGGTATAGCGGCTACAACACATGAAACAAACAAAGGCAAAGCCATGACGCTTAACATTTATCTGTCCGGTGAAATTCATACCGATTGGCGCGAACAAATCATCGCGGGGGCCAAGGATTTGGATGTGACGTTCAACAGTCCTGTCACGGATCACGCGGCTTCGGATGATTGCGGTGTAGCCATTTTGGGCGATGAACCAAACAAGTTTTGGCATGACAATAAAGGTGCCAAGATCAACGCAATCCGTACCCGCAAAGGCATTCAGGATGCCGATATTGTGGTGGTACGCTTTGGTGACAAATACAAACAATGGAACGCGGCATTTGATGCGGGTTTTGCATCCGCGCTGGGTAAATCACTGATTATCTTGCATGGGGCTGAACACCAGCATCCGTTAAAAGAGGTCGATGCGGCCGCCCTTGCAGTGGCAGAGCGGCCGGATCAGGTTGTGGAAATTCTGCGCTATGTATTGGATGGTATTTTGCCTGCATAATTGCATGTCGATAAATTATGGGGCTGACCCGGAATTTTACATCGAGTGCGCGGGCCGTTTAATGTTAACGCGTTGGCGCAGGCGGCAGGTGCTGCAGCTGTGCGGGATCAGGCGCATATAGAAGCCGCGCGGGTCCATAATGACAAATGGTTGCCAATCCTGACCCAGCGGTTTCGAGGATTAGGGCTTGGCGTCACGCCGAGTGTCGGAAATTTTGTACTGATTGATTTTGAGGGCAGCGGTAAATCAGCACGGGACGCCGAGAACTATTTGGTGGAACGTGGTCTGCTCTTGCGCGGTGTCGGCGGTTACGGGTTGGAGACATGCCTGCGCATGACCATCGGTCTGGATGATGAAAACCACGCTGTGATGGATGCCCTTGCGGCATTTTTGGGTGAGTAAGCATGACTGTGAAATTTAAACGACTGGCTCTCATCGGCATTGGTTTGATCGGATCATCCATCGCCCGGTCCGTGCGTCAGCATGAGCTGGCAGAGGAAATCGTTTGCGCGGCGCGCACGTCAGATACCCGCCGTGTTGCGTTGGAACTTGGTATCGTTGATGAGGCCTTCGACGACCCCAAAGACGCAGTTAAAGGCGCGGATCTGGTGATTTTTTGTACGCCGATCGGCACCTATAGCACCCTTGCCGAAACGATCGCGCCGGTATTGGCAGAGGGGGCTATTGTCACCGATGTCGGTTCCGTGAAGGGCGCAGCAGTCAAGGCTATCGGGCCGCATATGCCCTCTCATGTGGACTTTATTCCGGGGCATCCAGTTGCCGGGACAGAAAAATCAGGCCCGGCGGCGGGCTTTGCTGAATTATTTGTCGGACGGTGGTGCATCCTGACGCCGGTCGAAGGCAGCAGCAAGGCGGCCTTAAAACGGCTGTCTGATTTCTGGGCCGCCATGGGCAGCAAGGTCGAGATTATGGACCCCGAACATCATGATCTGGTGCTCGCCATCACATCGCATATCCCACATTTGATAGCCTATAATATTGTCGGTACGGCTGATGATCTCGAAGATGTGACACAATCTGAAGTGATCAAATATTCTGCCGGTGGGTTCCGGGACTTTACCCGTATCGCCGCCTCAGATCCGACCATGTGGCGAGATGTCTTTCTCCACAATAAAGACGCCGTTCTTGAAATGCTTGGCCGCTTTTCCGAGGATTTGACGGCGCTGCAACGCGCCATCCGCCGTGAAGACGGTGAAACATTGTTCAAAATTTTCTCGCGGACGCGGGCGATCCGCCGCGAGATTATTGATGCGGGCCAGGAAACGCCGGAACCTGATTTTGGCCGAGTGCACAAGTCCGATGACGATTGATGTTATTTTTCTTTGAAGAGTGGGCTTAGGCGCATCAGAAAAATCGGGCCGAGATACAGCCCGCCGTCCTCTGCGACTATCGGCAGGGCGATGTATTTGCGGCCATCGCTTTTTTCCTTAGCCAGCATATCCAGCCCGAAACTGACGGTTTTGGCAGTATTTTGATTGATTTTTCCGGTGCTGACCAATGCCTGCAGAATATCGACATAACCTGAAATACGGCTATCAAACTTGCCTGCCGGAAAATATGAGTTGTCCAAAGAAAGCCGCCCGCTACCCTCCATTTCGCCGTGCCCCCATGTGACCTTTAGGGAGGTAATGTCAAGAAAACCGCCTTTATCCCGCCAATCGGTGAGGGTTGCCCGGGACGGTAGTTTTTTGATGGTGCCGTGGAGTTGGGAGGAAAGGGCGAACTCTTCTATGCGCTTGCCGAGCGGAAAATCCTCCATACCATCAATGATCATTTGGCTGATATGAAGCGCTATCTGCTGGTCACGGGGAGCGTCTTCGTCTTCGCCTTGTGCAAGAGGGGACGGACGTCCGTGGATCTGGACCCTTTTGGCGGTGACCGGCGGACGCCAGGAGGGAGCGGCCTGCAGCGCCTCTATATCAACCGCAACGGTTTGAAGGCGACCCTGCCGATTGAAGGTTGCACTTCCAAGCGAAGATGCCGCCGCCAGATCGACGCTTTTTGCTTCCCCTTTATCCTGCCAGATAATGCGGGTAGCTCCATCGATACCAAAAATGACATGGTTGATTTGCCAAGGCTGCACGACAGCCCAAAAACTTGTGATTTCAAGGGTCGGTTGTTGAAAATGGGTCGGGTTGGCGACGGACAGGTTTTCGGCATCAATCTTCACCCGGTAGGGGAAACCGGAGATCACAAGCGGATCATGTGCGATCTCATACCCCTCCGCCAGTCGCTGTTGCCGCCAGTTGTCTGCGAGCAGCTCCATATTGTCCGCAACTTGAAACCACCACCACACATAGCCGCCAGCAAGCAGGACAAGTGTCAGGAGACTGATGTACAGAATACGCATGTGGGGACCGCTGTTGATCGCTTGTGAAATACCTCTGCACTCTATATAGAATGGAGAAATTATGTCACTGACTTTTCCATGAGCTGACCCGAAAGCCTTCATGACCGCGTCCTCTGCAGCTGATGCTAAATCCCCGTATCTGACGGTCATGC
>JAESRV010000073.1 GCA_016764475.1 Amylibacter sp. | reverse complement strand
AAAGAGGTCATAGACCCGAAGATCGGCGGTCAGCGCGATGTGTGGGACTTTGTGGCAACGGCTGCGGGGGCGGCTGTTGTTCTGCCTAAGTTGGTGTGGCCGTTTTTGTTGAGTTTTTTGCAAGCCGGGTGGGCGTTAAGCGGTGGCTAATGGCACAGTGCCTTTTGCTTGGCCTGACCCACAGACCTAATAACATCAGGCGAAATCCACTTGCCATTTGAGCGTAGTTCTTCCAGTAGAGCTTGCAGGGTAATTCTCAGTTCAACAACTTCCGTGCTGGCTTCCTCTGCAAATTTAGATAATTCCTTTAACGCGGAAGTCAGAGCGTGATATTGCTTGCGGGCTTTATTGGCCGCTGTGCCGGGTTCTGGTATTTCACGACCAGTTCTCTCGTGCAGGTCGATTACCTCAGCAATAGCGTCTTCTGTGTTTGCCATAGCTTCAACTCTAGTATTACCGTCTGACATACAGCCCGGAAGATCTGGAACGATTCCCAGATAGCCACCGCCATCTTCTTCGGGCAGTGGAACTATAAGAATATCGTATTTCATGATTCTTTGTCCTTTTCGCTTACTATCTCTAGATGCATTGTAGCATAGCTAGTCAAGTTCTTTATGTAAAAATATCGTATAGGCTTGTGCGCGGGTATGGTTAGTGTCGCCGCTATGTGATCACCATACACCTTATAATGACTACCTTTTGACGGTTTTTCACAATAAATACCTACTTGTTTGCATAGTGTTTCCACATCTTTTATTTGCCAATTGTCCTTTGGATTTTGGGCCATGCGCTCTAATAACGTCTTTTTCTTAGCCATAAATTTTGCCTTTTTTATGGAATCAATCCAAATATTTTCTAAGTATAGCACAGGACGTCAAGTGTTGCTCTATTTGTGGCCACAACGGTAGTGGTGAGGTTATATAAGCAACATGTCGGTAGCTAATGGATGAAGTCATCTATTTTATCGGCGGTCAGCGCGACGTGTGGGACTTTGTGGTAACGGCTGCGGGTGTGGCTGTTGTTCTGCCAAAGTTGGTGTGGCCGTTTTTGTTGAGTTTTTTGCAAGCCGGGCGATGGTTATTATACGTAATCATGAACCAACGGATGCTGATTTGCGAATGTTTGGTGACGTAACTGCACACACAATGAAGATTTTATCATCGGTAGAGGCAGGCAACCCGTAATAATAAAGTCCAGATATAGAAAAGCCCCGCTGTCTTAGATTGGACGGCGGGGCTTTTTTTGCGTTTGGGCGGAACAAACGAGCATCACTTGTACAGGGTTTGTACAGGATAAGCACGTAAATCACCGTTTGTTCTCGTAAATTCACGTAAATTGGCGATTTGGTAAATTCGGAAAAATCCTCTAAAGTCTTTGCTTTAAAGGGTTTATTTTGGTGCACCCGTCGCGATTCGAACGCGAGGCCTCTGCCTTCGGAGGGTAGCGTTCTATCCAGCTAAACAATGGGTGCATTTTCCAGTGGGCTATACGTCGACCGTGGCTTATGGGTAGTCAATCTTCTTTGTGATTTAAGACTTCTTCCAGTCTAAAAAATTTGTATTGATCTTTTCCATCTGGATCGTGTTTTGCGTATTTTTTAACCCACGCAATCACGTCCTGCACATCCCATTTCTCATGTATCATTTGAGCCAGCTTTTTGTACCATTCATAGCCATCGGGTAAATCCAGTACATAGTCATAAACATATAGAAAACTATTACTTACAACCCATGCCGTGCGTTTATTGCCATCATTAAAACCATGGCAAGATGATAGTGAGTGAAGAAGGCACCCAGCTTTATCAATTACGGTTGGATATGGAACATTCCCATAAAGTACGTGGAATGGTCTCCCTATTGCGCTAAGAAGGTCAGCTTCATTTTTAACGCCGGCAACACCGCCACCGATGCTCAGAGAAAGCTCGTGGCAATCAAGTATAAGTTTAAGGGGTAATCCTGGATGGTCTGGCACTTAGAGTTTAGCCAGCTTTGCAATGCCTTCTTTATCTCGAATGGCAACCTTGTTAGCTCCTTCGCGAAACTTTGCAATGAAGTTTTTTTCGCCGACTTGCTTTCCAGTTGGTGCATAGTTTTGAACACGACCAGAAACACCTTTCGGCTTGCTATTCGTCATAAAGTTAATAGTAAAGTTTTGCGATTTTATCTTGGTCATTTTCATATCCTTCCTTCCTAATATATGTACCTAAATTGTGTTGATATCAAGGGTTTTACAATAAATCGTTACATAGGCGTTCATCCCCCATTCTACATCACTTTGAATATTTACATTTTCACAACGATTATGATTGCAAGCCGATCACCCCTTAGTCTTGGGTATAAATGCAAAGTGAGACAAAAGTACACAATGTTCTATTTATGTTCATGGGTAAAAATTTATAGTGAGACAATTAATATTGTTTAAAAACAATCTGATTACACCTCAGGGTCGCCCACCATTTCTTTTAAAATCAGATAAGGCGCGCTGTAATCCTAAAAGAAATCGCCGCCTGATTTTTCCAATAGATCGGCGGCAAGCTTGCAACCAAGGGCAGGGCCGTCTGGTGCAGCACCCGTAATTTCACCACTAACCTGATCAGACCCGTCCGTGCGCAGGATTTGCCCGCGTA
This sequence comes from Amylibacter sp., assembly GCA_016764475.1. Classification (GTDB taxonomy): domain Bacteria; phylum Pseudomonadota; class Alphaproteobacteria; order Rhodobacterales; family Rhodobacteraceae; genus Amylibacter. Next base: position 3,581 of record JAESRV010000073.1, on the reverse strand, counting down.
GGGTAAGTTGATCCCCATCCAGTGTTGCCAGCCCTGCAATCGGTGTTTGGCAGGAACCATCCAGTGCTTGCAAAAAAGCGCGTTCTGCGGCCAGTCTTGTGGCGGTATCTTTGTCAGCTATTGCTGACAGCATTGCGTGAATGTCAGCGTTATCCGCATGCCGTTCAATGCCGATGGCACCTTGGGCCACCGCTGGCAGTATTTCATCCACGTCCACCGCAGATTGCGCAATATGGGCATTGCCCAAACGGTTCAGGCCTGCCATGGCCAGAAACGTGGCGTCGGCCACGCCTTCGTCCAGTTTGCGCAGGCGGGTTTGTACGTTGCCGCGAAACTCTACTACGTTAATATCGGGGCGCATGTGCAGGATTTGGGCACGGCGGCGCAGGCTGCTTGAGCCCAGTTTTGCCCCTTTGGGCAGATCGGCGATAGATTTGTATTTCAGTGAAACGAAAGCATCACGCACATCTTCGCGCGGCAGATAGCAATCCAGCACCAAACCTGCGGGTTGCTCCACAGGCATGTCTTTCATTGAATGCACCGCCAGATCAATACTTCCGTCCAGCAATGCTTCTTCAATTTCTTTGGTAAACAAGCCTTTACCGCCGATTTCACCCAAAGGTCGGTCTTGAATGCGGTCGCCTGTGGTTTTGATTACCACCACTTCAAAGCGATTTTCAGGCAAATCATGGGCGGCCATCAAACGGGTGCGCGTCTCATAGGCTTGTGCCAAGGCCAAAGGTGATCCACGGGTGCCGATTTTGAAGGTAGGTTGCGTCATAGTTTCTCTTTTAAGTGATAGCGTTGATTTTATCTCCACATATCATTCGAAACTTGGTAATGCGAGTGCGAATAAAGGAATGATACTGTGACACAAAGCTCCAAAACTATTTTACGCGCCTTGAACGGCGAGACTTTAGAAACCCCACCGATTTGGATGATGCGCCAAGCGGGGCGGTATTTGCCTGAATATAAGGCGACACGGGCTGAGGCGGGGGATTTCCTGTCACTGTGTTACAATTCTGATTTGGCCACCGAAGTGAGCCTGCAACCCATTCGCCGTTACGGCTTTGACGCGGCGATTATGTTTGCCGACATCTTGTTGGTGCCGCAAGCTTTGGGGGCTGATCTGTGGTTTGTCACGGGCGAGGGGCCTCGGCTTTCAACCATCACTTCTGCCGATGACATGGGCAAACTTGGCCCTGCGGATGATATTCACGAGGTTCTGGCACCGATTTAYCAAACCTTGCGYAAYCTGTCGGGGGCTTTGCCGTCTGAAACAACGCTGATCGGTTTTGCSGGGGCACCGTGGACGGTGGCCACCTATATGATCGCAGGGCGYGGCACACCTGATCAGGCACCTGCACATGCGTTGATGCGTGAAAACMRRCCRGTGTTTGATGCGTTRATGGATCGKATTACCAAGGCTACTATTTTGTATYTGGCAGARCAGYTGAAAGCTGGTGCMGAGGTGGTRAARATTTTTGACAGTTGGGCGGGTTCYYTGAGYGAAGAGGCGTTTGATCGYTACTGTATTGCGCCGCATATCGAGATTGTTACTGCSTTGAGGGCACAATTCCCGGAYGCCAAGATCATYGGCTTYCCGCGCGGKGCGGGGCAGAAGTATATTGATTATGTGGATCAGGTGGCKGTGGATTGYGTGGCMGTGGATACYGCCGTCAGTTCAAATTGGGCCGCAGAAAAYCTGCAACCCAAGATGTGTGTKCAGGGCAATCTGGATCAGTCTTTACTGGTCACGGGCGGTGACAAGCTGATCACGGAAACCAAACGCGTGGTTAAAGCATTCAAGAACGGGCCGCATATTTTCAATCTGGGCCACGGGATTACGCCTGATGCATCGCCTGATCATGTGACCCAGATGATAGAAGCTATTCGGGGCTAGGCTTTTTAAACTACTAAACTAGTTTAGTAGTTTACCTGCGTTAATTCATAGTTATCAGGCGCTAAACCCGCGTTGCATCATATCGTAAGGGTGTTTCCAGCCCTCTAGGGCGGCAATACGGTCTAGCCAAGCGTCGATATTTGGCCAGTCTTTGCGATCAAAGCCAAAGGGTTCGGGGTAATACAGGTATCCGCAACAAGAAAAATCCGCCATTGTCGGGTGGTCTGCGGCGATCCATTCGCGGCCCTTAAGATGGGTATCCAATACCGCATATGCGGCTTGCAGACGGCCCTTTACAAACGGGAAAACCGCTGTGGGGCGTTTGTCTTCGGGCAGGAAGTTCATCAAGAAACGCAACATGCCTGCTTGCGATGAAAGCTTGTGATTGTCCCATAATATCCAACGCAGAACCTCACGGCGTTCTTGGGCGGTTTTACCGCCGAATTTGCCAGTTTGTTCAGTGATATAATCCTGAATGACCCCTGATTGGGTGATTGTCACATCGCCATGCACCAAGACAGGCACTTCGCCCATTTCATTGATTTTTCTGAATGCGTCCGAGCGGGCCTCGCCGCCGAAGAAATCCACAAATATAGGTTCCCAGTCACACCCTGCCAGTTCCAATGCAAGGGCGGCTTTATAGGCGTTTCCAGACTCGGCCATGCAATAAAGTTGGTATTTTGACATCTCATTGATCCTTTTTCGATTTAACCAGAGTTATGGGGTAAATACGAAAAAAGGCAACTTGGATATTGTACCTTTTGGCAATCTCACCTTATGTATTATCCAAATAAAGGAAGCCAACATGGATATCGTTCACTTAAAAACTTTCATTGCCGTGGTCGAAGAAAAAAGCTTTACCACAGCGGCCAAACGTCTGGGGGTGGCTAAATCTGTGTGTTCACGCCGTGTGTCAGAGTTGGAAACCGATCTGTCTGCACAACTGGTCAACCGCACCACGCGATCCGTTGTGCCGACGCAAGCGGGGCTGACTTATTACCAAAGTTGTCTGGATATTGTATCTATGCTGGAAGATGCAAATCAGGCGGCTAAGGCGGATGCGACAGTTATTGCAGGTCATTTAAAAGTGTCTTTACCACTTAATTATTGTAAAGCCGTTCTACTACCAAAGCTGGAAAGTTTTGCGCACGCTTACCCTGATACACAGATGACAGTTGATTTGTCGGATGGTTTTGTCGATTTGATCGCGGGCGGGTTTGATGCCGCTGTGCGTATCGGCAAATTGTCGGACTCTACCTTATATGCCCGCAAGATCGGGGAAATGCAGTTGATTTGCTGTGCGTCGCCCGAGTATTTAAAGAAGAACGGCACACCAAAAGATATGGATGATTTGACCCATCACCAGTGCCTGCTTTATTCAAATGCAATCACGGGGAGTGAGTGGGCGTTTTATAAAGACGGGGATGAGTTGCGTAAAAGAGTGCACGGACGGTTTAGCGCCAATAACGGTATGCACCAGATGAGCCTGGCCTTAAAGCATCACGGTATCGCATACTTGCCTGATTTCATTGCAAATACAGCTTTGAAAAAGGGCGATTTGATACAGGTTCTAGGGCGATATGATCAGGTTAAAACCGATATTCATGTGGTTTATCCTGAAAAGAAAAATATGCGCGCAGTGTTGCGCGCATTTATTGATCATTTAGCCGAATAGTTA
>JAESRV010000072.1 GCA_016764475.1 Amylibacter sp. | reverse complement strand
ACGCAAACATGTTAGAAACGGGATGCTGTCACCCGTTGAATTTGAAAGGCAGCTAAAAATGAACAAGCAAGGCGTCTAGGAAACTAGGGGCTATTCACTAAGTTACTTAAAGCCTCTACTCCTTCTGTCACAAAGCCCGACACCGCAGGAAAATCATACCCTGAAACTCGGAGATTCAGGTTCAGCATTCCAAACCTCAGGTTCAAAAGCGGCACACGATTTGAATTATCGAATATTAAGAACTCGCACGAATGGCGTGTCAGATTTTTTTATGGTGACTCGAAACGGATCATGGAATGTGTTTTCGATATTCAGGTATTATTAAGCAATGCCTCACAGATTGATCCGATATTTGAGCACCTTATTTCCACTACTTTTAACACGACAGATCAAAACCTATTGCAGACTGCTTCACCGGATTTACAGAATAATTGGATACACAAAAAAACGGACACGCCAGTCTTTGATTATCTCGATCACATTGGCGACTTCGCATCTCAATTTATAAACTCAAACGACTGGATAAAAGTCGATAATGAAATTTGTGCTGATCTGATAGAAAAGCTTTTGTTTAATAAACACGCAGAAGTAAAAGTAGGTGTTCAAAAACTAAGGCGAAATGCGAAACATATAATTATCGGCGGTATAATTTCTTGTGCAGTAAATCAAAGCCTTGCCTCAGCCAGAAATCAGGTTCAAGCAGCAGAGTAATCTTCAGGGCATTACACCAATTAATATCAACGGCACAGGGGGGAATATTCGCCCTTGCCGAAGAATTTCGTTTAGATGTTTTTCGTAATATGGCGGCCCGCTGGACATCTCACGTTCCATCGACTTCATCGGGACAATTTCAATGCCTAAATCTATACGATCATTCATATAGTCAGCAGCGTGTTTCACAAATAGGTCGAACTGAACAAAAGAATATTTGCCGAACTGAACCTCGACGGACACTCGTCCCTTTCGGAAATCATCCGAACAAGCTCACGCCCCTCTACGCTTCGGAAAACACCTTATATAGGCCTTTTCCGGACAAACCCTTTTGTAATGCATTTGGTATTAGTTTCATTTAGGCTGTTAAGTGCCCCCGAGACGTGGCTGCAATCGATTGTATGGGACGAAAGTCCGGTTCCCCTATTTTATTTGCGGTTCTTGGAACGGTGCTGATTACTGGAGTTTGTCTTTTGACCCCCATGCTCAACGATTACTTTAAAGATGTTGAAAGTTCCGCTACAACTATTGGTAAAAAAGAACAGCCACTTCTAGAGGGCGGGACCAGTCAGCCGAATTTACTGTCTCAAGAAGAACCAGCAAACTGATTTAATGCGCTTTTTGCGGAAGGTGAGCAAAAAGTCAGAATTATTTCACTATCCGCGCTCTCATTTTCGACGGCCTCGACAGATGAAGCTTGCAAGCGGAGAGATAAAGGCCGTTCACGCGGTGGTCATGTCTGCTTTCGGCACTTTCTGCCGGTTCATGCAGGAGGGCAACATCGGTTAGGAGTAGTCTCGTATACCAAATTGTCCCGAATACTGTGTTTCGCACCCTGTATTGTGCGTCCTATTTGCGCCCCATCCGACGACACCAATATGAAAGGGCCTAGCGATTACTCACTAAGCCCTTGAATTCTCTGGCTCCGACGGTAGGGATCGAACCTACGACCAATTGATTAACAGTCGCAGTAAATTTCTTTATAAATCAAAGGGGTGTAAGTTATTAGTATGTACATATATGGTTTATTATCCACTTTTATAGTAGATTTTAAGCGGTAAACTTTTTGGCGACTTATTAAAGGACGTAATGGAATTGTTTGTTCTAAAAGGGCGTAAGTTAAGCCAATGGGAATCTATAGATTCGTTAACAAATATATGTGAAATGTGTTGGAGTGAATGAGAGTTCATTTTACAATACTGTTTAATATCAATACTAATACCAATAACTGACACTAGCTTCATTTCCAACGTCCAATTGAAAAGCACAATTGGAGAACATACAATGTTTTCCATTTTACCGGGTCAAGAACAATATACAAACAATTAGCTAATATTTTTATTGACCCGTAGTGGTGCAATCGAAGAATATGGGGCAGCGCTGCACGATGCTAGTAATACTAGTTTAGCATCATGCAGCGTGCGGTACGCCGGCAAGTGCCCGCTGTATGCGCCAAGACTGAAATTCACACTCTCCGTCTTGAACACTTGAGAAAGTGGCATACAGCGGGCATAGGCGTCAATCATTTTCACTCACTTTGTAAAAATAATATATTCTATTTTGGATCAAAAACTATAGAAACTTGGCGAGGAAAATGTGGCGGTTTCCACCGAATATACAGATTTCGAGGCCAGCGATTCTCACCACTGATTAGCTCTGTGATCACATGATTTATAGATTTGACGATAAATCTTCATAAAACAGTTCAGAACGGAAAGTGAACGTATAAAATAAAAACGACTTACTCATAACTTACGCGAAAACTGTAAAATCTTCTAAGTAATTGAAAGGATTGGCTCCGACGGTAGGGATCGAACCTACGACCAATTGATTAACAGTCAACTGCTCTACCGCTGAGCTACGTCGGAATACCTGTGCATCATATGTTGCGAGGCCGCGTATAGCAAAGCGAAATTCAGCCGTCTATAGGGATTTTGCACTTCGGGCAAAATAGTTGCAGTATCAGTTTCACTTGCACCACAAGATACATCGGCATAACCCTGTCTATATGTTTCATACGATACAATCTTGGGTAAAATCAATACTGCCCCGCAGCCTGTTTGGCCGGGCCATGTTAATTATGGTAGTTCCGGTCGTGGTCATCCAGATTGTGGTGGCCGCCTATTTTGCCGAACGCCTGTTTCGCGATGTTTCCACCCAGATGTCTGCCATTGTGGCGCAAGAGATCAATTATATTGCCTCACTTGCCAAGGACGCCCCCGATAAAAGGGCCGCCTTGCAAGAGATGCGCAAAGCGGCAATGCCACTGCGTATATTTATCAGTTTTGAAACCGATCCGTCACAAAAGCATGAACCTTGGCTGTGGTACGGGCTGTCTGATCATTATGTGAACAAAGAATTAAAGTCTAGTGTCAAGGGATTGATATACCTTGATATTTTAAGTGACACAAGACGTGTTCAGCTAGCTGTTGATACCAATAAAGGGCCAGTACGGTTTTCATTTGCACGCACGCGTAGTTCTGCCAGAAACCCGCATCAATTACTTGTGGCAATGATATTTACCGCCTTTATCTTTACCGGTATTTCCATTGTATTTCTGAACAACCAGATCAAACCGATCAAACGTCTATCAAATGCCGCCGAGGCCTTTGGCCGGGGTTGGGCCATTCCGTTCAACCCAAGGGGCGCGCGTGAAGTGCGCAGTGCGGGGCATTCATTTCTGGCCATGCGTACGCGGATCATTCGCCAGATTGAACAACGCACAATGATGCTTTCAGGGGTCAGCCACGACTTGCGCACGCCGCTGACGCGGATGAAACTGTCACTGGGGCTAATCGATCCGTCTGAAGAGGTTGAACACCTGAAACGCGATGTCGACGAGATGGAAGCCATGCTGACCGAGTTTCTGGAATTTGCCCGGGGCGATAGTGAAGAACCAACGGAAACCGTGGGGATAAAAGCCCTGACCAAGCGGATTGTGCACAATTTCAAACGCGCGGGGCATATGGTTGAGCTGGTTTTCACAGGCGAGGTGACATCGGACGACACCTTTAAATGCCGCGAACAATCCATGCAACGCGCAATAGAAAATCTGCTGGGCAATGCGGTGCGTTACGGCACACAGGTGCGTTTAAGCGTTGATCTGCAAGATACGCGCATTGAATTTACGATTGAGGATGATGGCCCGGGCATTCAAAAAGAACAACGCGAAGCTGCACTGGAACCGTTCAGCCGCCTGGACAGTGCCCGCAATCAAAATGACAATGTGGGGTCCGGGCTGGGGTTGGCGATTGCCACAGACCTTGCGCGTAGCCATGGCGGGCATTTGAAACTGTATAGAAGTGCGGATTTGGGCGGCTTGAAGGCAGTTATCTCTTTGCCAAGATAGTGGTAGGCCCGGTAGGACTCGAACCTACGACCAAAGCGTTATGAGCGCTCTGCTCTAACCAACTGAGCTACAGGCCCGCCTTGAATTCAGGCAATAGAGTGCAGTTTGATGGCGGTCAAGACGCTTCACTGTTTTCATTCCAGAAAGCTTGCGTTAAAGGGAAGAAAATACAGTTTGGGGCCTAATAGGGAATAGATATGACCGATCTTAAGAACTCTTTGACTTATGCCGATGCAGGCGTTGATATAGATGCTGGCAACGCACTGGTGGAACGCATCAAACCTGCCGCGAAATCCACCAAACGGCCCGGTGTGATGGACGGTCTTGGCGGCTTTGGTGCGATGTTTGATCTTAAGGCGGCGGGATTTAACGATCCGGTTCTGGTCTCTGCCACCGACGGTGTTGGCACCAAGCTGCGCATTGCAATAGATACGGGCAAGCTGGATACGGTTGGCATTGATCTGGTGGCGATGTGCGTTAATGACCTGATTTGCCAAGGTGCGGTACCGTTGTTTTTCCTGGATTATTTTGCCACAGGCAAGCTGGATATTGATAAAGCTACCGATGTGATCAACGGCATTGCCGAAGGCTGTCGTCAGGCCAACACCGCCCTTGTGGGCGGCGAAACCGCCGAAATGCCGGGCATGTATGAAGGCGAAGATTTCGACCTTGCTGGCTTTGCTGTGGGGGCGATGGAACGCGGTGCTATGCTGCCTAGGGATGTGGCGGATGGCGACGTTTTACTTGGCCTGCCTTCCAGCGGCATTCATTCAAACGGCTATTCCTTGGTTCGTAAAATCGTTGAAATGGCAGGGCTGGGCTGGAATGATCCGTCGCCCTTTGGGGACGGCTTGGCGCGGGATGCTTTGCTGGAACCGACAAAAATTTATGTGCGTCCTGCGGTGGCGGCGTTAGAGACGGGGCATCTTAAAGCGTTGGCCCATATCACAGGTGGCGGTTTAACCGAAAACCTGCCGCGCGCCCTGCCCCAAGGTTTGGGTGCCGAAATTGATCTGGATAGTTGGGAACGTTTGCCGATTTTCAACTGGCTGATCGCACAAGCTGGGCTGGCGCAAGCTGAAGCCTTGAAAACCTTTAACTGCGGTATTGGCATGATTGCAATAACATCGCCTGAACATGTGGCGGAAATTGAAACGGCGTTCAGCTCTGAAGGTATTCAGGCCGTGCGCATCGGCACAATCGTCAAAGGCGAAGGTGTCGCCTATTCGGGCAGGCTATGACCAAACGCGTTGCCATTTTAATCTCTGGTGGCGGCTCTAACATGATGTCGCTGGTTACCGCGATGGATGATGACGGATTTGATGCAAAACCTGTTTTGGTGTTGGCCAATAATGCCGATGCAGGTGGCATTGCCAAAGCCCGCGCCAAGGGGATTGCCACCGCAGTTGTTGATCACCGCCCGTTCAAAGGCGATCGTGCGGCGTTTGAGGCGGTTTTGCATGAGACTATAGCCAAACACCAACCTGACATCCTTTGTCTTGCGGGTTTCATGCGCGTCCTGACCGCTGGTTTTATTGACAAGTGGGACGGGAAAATGCTGAATATTCACCCGTCTTTACTGCCAAAATACACCGGTCTGCACACCCATCAACGCGCAATAGATGCAGGTGATAAAAAAGCCGGCTGTTCGGTGCATGTGGTCACGGCAAAACTGGATGACGGGCCATTGTTGGGCCAAGCAGAGGTTCCGGTTTTGGCGGATGATACTGCCGAAACACTGGCCGCACGGGTGTTGATTGAGGAACATAAGCTTTATCCTGCGGCCTTACAGGCATTCGTAAAAAATGGCGGATAAACCGTCCGGTATCCGCAATCTTGGCCCTGCGTCTGATATATTTTACGGCCGCGCTGGCATTGAAACGGCGGATCAATTACGTGATCTAGGGCCTGATGAGGCTTATTTTCAGTCTCTACAGGCAGGTGGCAAACCGCATTTCATCGGCTATTACGCGATGGTGATGGGATTGCAGGGCCGGCCTTGGAATGACTGTCAGGGGGCTGAAAAGAAAGACCTGCAAAAGCGGTTTGATACGATCAAGGCACGGTTGTCAGGCAAAGAAAAAGGCCGCTCCAAAATTGAAGCGGCCTTAAATATGCTAGGTGTGATTAAGAAGGCTTAACCTACAAGCTCTAACCCTGAAAAGAAGAAAGCAATTTCTTCTG
>JAESRV010000080.1 GCA_016764475.1 Amylibacter sp. | reverse complement strand
CTATCGTAAGACCGCATCTGGCAGCCAGTACATTGCAGTTTTCATCCTTAGACCGGATCAGTTCTCGAAGCCTTTTGAAGAAGGCAATCTCATCGAATTTAAACGTCATTTTCAGACCTCCTTCACGTTTCTAGGACAGGAAGTGCAGGCTCGGTACATCCGCACCCGCAAGGTGTTGACGCCAGCGAACTTGCGGGCTTTTTTGCGCCAGTCCTGGCATTCATTTGTGGGAATAACGCCCAAGGCAGGGCAAGTGATTGTGCCGTCCATGAACACGCCGCGCACACAGTCTTCAACGGCCTTTAAATCACCTTTATACTTGCATTTAAGAACCTGATTAACCAACGCAGACGAGCGATTGAGCCGCTTGGATACTTTCACCTGCGAACTGGCCTGGCATTCCTTTGCAAGCTTTTGCACCCAATCTGGCATATCACTGCCCCAAGCATCTTGCGCTGTTTGAATAGCACCGCTCATGACCGCGCATCCGGGTAATATGTGACTTCGCCCAAGTTGGGATCAAAGACCTGTTTTACATTCTGGATTTGCGGTGGCTTCGGCCCTGTATCACGCACAAACCTGTAAGTGGCCCGCCATTTGCCCGGGACAGCTTTTTTAAGCACCCGCAAATATTTGGCTTTCAACAGCATACCACAGTATTTTCTGGCGGTTTCCTCTTCGACAACCACTGTGTCCGTTGTTGAATGCAAGGCCAGATCACACGGCGTGAAGGTCTTCAGCATACGCATTGACCGCCACATGTTCTTGGTACCACTGCCCATTATGACAGGTGTCCCGTCAGCTTTAACCCGAGGCGCGTGAACGCCCGCGTCACGCACAAGAATGAACATCTTTGTGTCTTCGAATTTATCGTGCTTTTCAACGTAACCAGCCGCAATAAGCCTATTGATATAATCAGAGGTTGTTCGGCGGTTTATTTTGGTCGCTTCAACAATTTGAGCGGCAGTGAATATATTTAGGCGGCGGATTTCCACCCAGACGCCATCTTGCCCGAATGGTTTGTTGGTTTTGGTTAATTGATCGATAGGTTTGCGGGTCATGCCAATTCCCGCCGTTGTGTAGGTGCATTGCAAGCAAAGAAATCACGCTTGCCCCAAACCGCCATATCTATTGCTGTCACACCCTTTTTGGATGCAAATTCGCGAACTTTTTCCAAGTTTACGACCACACGGCGGATCGAATGCTTTGACGCTTTCAAAAGGTGGCTCTTGAAATCAGCTGCCAAGGTCAAATCTTTGCAGTGGAGCCGCCCAAGGTGGTCAATATCCTCTAGGCAGGCAGGCAGGGCTGCGACCCAATCCAACATGCGACCGTGTACGCGTTCCCATTTCTGAAGCTTTTGCGGCAGGCCTTCTTCGCCGATAAGTATGATGGTTGATCCCGAGCTTTCGTACATGTCACGTACAAGTTCGATCATATTGCGACGGATCAGATAATCGGCCTCGTCGATCAGTAAAATCTTACCGGATAACGCCAGTTCTTCAGAAACCTGATCCACCATGTAGGATATGGTTTTAGTGGGTTCGATACCCATTTCTTTTAACACACCTTCGCAGAAATTCTTTTTTGTCCAGGAGCTGCGCACTTCAATGTGATAGGCGTCGAAACGATTTGCAGCATATGTGGCAGCCGTGGTCTTTCCGAACCCTGATGGGCCATAAAACGTAGCCAATCCGGGCAGGCCTATTGTACGGCCTTCCACGCGCGCAATCAGGGCCACCAAGGCGCTGACATTGCGAAGTGGCGCAACGGAGTTGTAAAGTTGTTTGTTTTCTGCCATTTTGTCCTCATTCACTGGGGTTTAGACCCCGTTTGTTTCGCCGTCGCTCTGGCTCTAACCCATAGCGGCGGCACTTAATTCAAGAGTACGATTGTCCCCCGAAATCCTCATAAACCATCCGTTCACCACAATATTCCGCCGTGGTCTGATAGCCCTTCAGCCAAGCCGCTTCGGCCTCGCCTATACGTTCGCCAGCGTCTGCTTTGCGTTCCAGTTCAAGGGCACGGATGAAGGTTTTCCGCGCGGTTTCTTCACCCGGTTCTGCTTTGGGTTTGGATGCGCTGAAATCTGCCACAAATACTTTGTGTTCAGCCTTTTCAGATGCCGTTTGCGTATCTTTATAAACAGGTGCTGCAACCAAGGGCTTCCTGTCGCCTTTGCCGAATGGCGCGCTGACCACTTTGGCCTCTACCATCGCGGGCAGTGTGCGCGGCAATGCATCCAGTTCGGCGGCAATCTGATCCACGCCCATTGGGCGGGTTTCTTTAAGCAGCTTTCTGTGCATCCGTTTGAATTTGCTTTTTTGGCGAGCGGTTTCTTGCGCATCTTCCAGACTGAAGAAGCCGGACTTTTCTTTGCACTCGGCATATCCCATGAACTCACCGGACAGCGCGTAAAGATAAACGCCTGCATGTAGGTCTTCAGGGTCAAAGCGCACAATAACCTTTTGCCCGGCACATTCAGCCATCCAGTCAGACCAGTATCTGTTTTGATGAATACTGACCAAACCGTGGCTTTGGTTCATGGTTTTAACTTCTTGGCCCATCAACCAAAGGCGACGTTGTTCATCTGTTGCTTTCAGAATTGGCGTAGATGCGTAGCTCTCATTGAATGTCTCATCGAAACTGCGCCCAAGAGCATTGTCGGTCAGGCGACCAAGTCGCGCATTATGCTCTTCAATGCCATCTTCAAGCACTTGCAGGAACTGTTCGATCGGCACGGCGTGTGATTGATAGTTCTCAGGTTTAGCATCGGGCCGGTTGCCCACATATGCCCCCGCAAAGCGCGGGTCTTTGGCTATATCATCGGCAAGATCACGAAAAGCACGTTCAATCGGTTTCGCCTGCCCGTGGGCCGGTGTGGCCCAATGCACTTTAATGCCGAGCTGGGGAAGAACACCCAAGGGATCATCTTCGCGGATTGTATACCGAAACCGTGTTGCGGTGCCGCCGGTCAGCCACTTGTTGGCGAACTCGCGGCCATTATCAAACAGGCAATGTTTCGGGATGCCGTAATCTTCGATCAAATCTCCGAAAGCGGCCATCACCATGACTTTGTTTGGCGTATGATCCACCCGCCAACTTAACATCTTGTTGGAATACAGGTCTTGGAATGCAATGATTTGTGGGCGGTTTACTGTGCCGTCAGGCCATTTCACAAACACGTCGATCTTGTGGCAATCCGCATTCACGCCTTCCATTGCAACCATGCCGCTGCGATCACGTTTTTGTGGCGGAAAGCACCGCTCAAGCCCGATCAGGCCTTCACGCGCAAAAATCTGACTGACGCGTGGCACAATCTGATTAAAACGGCGGCGCGCGGTGCGTTCGGGCAAGACTTTCCAATTATGCTGTTTGCAAAGACGCAAAACACGGCGGTAGCTGGATGTGAAGGTCGGGGCTTCAAGGCGCAGATAATCGGCCTTTAAACGGTCCATAAATTCGGGGCTGGACTTGGCTTTCGGATCATTGCGCTGTGCCGCCTTATGGCGGGGCGCAAGGTAGGGCAGGTAATCTGCGACCTGCACCATTTCGATCATGGATAACCAATTCCAAATAGTCCGATCGGATACGCCTGCTGTATCTGCAATCATCGCAACTGATGTGAAGCGGTTCTGGCCCAACTGTTCCAGCTCAAACACCTTTTGAATGACGCCCAAGCGGCTTTGCGCTTTTCGTTTGATGGTCTCGGATAGGTTGTCGAACCACGCCCATGCCTCGGCGCGTAAAAGCACGGGCTTCTTCACTGGCCCGGTGTCGGCAGAGGTCTGTGCCAACAAAAACCGTCGTGCAGCCAGTGGAAACAGTTGCCAGTTGTATTCCCAGCCACCACCACGGCCTTGACGTTTACGGGCAAGGTCAGGCTGTTCGCGCCAGATCAGTTGCTTTGATAGCTTGTCGACACCCTGCTGGGTCACGGGCATATCAATCAGTTCCGCATCCGCAATCTCGCGGGTTGTCCACCAAAGTTTGTCGGGTTCAGCGCTTTGCATCCGACCCTCCAAACTCTGCGATCAGCCCGGTGATCTCTTCCTCAAAGTCACGGACAAACCGTCTTTTTGCTTCTTTCGAGCTGCGTTTCCACAATTCGAAAAGCTTCATATGGTCTTCGTCGATTGGGTCTTTGTATTTGGATTTCAGCGGCGAAACTTTCTGCAGTGCTTCAGCGACACTCTTTGAACTTTTCAACCTATTTAGAACTTCCGCTTTGACGACCCCGTCTTTGATTTTTGCATAGTTCTGTAAATCTTTCAGCGTGGCGGGTTTCTTCATTGCCCTGAATTTGGCAATCACAAATGGTGATAAACCATCACCTACAGCAACAATCTTGCGGATTTGCCGTTCTGTAATGCCGCGTTTTTCGGCGGCTGTTGATGCAAAGGAACCGAGTTCCGTTGCATTCCACCTGCTGTTTGCACCTGCTACACCCGCCTTTGTTTCGGGATGTAGCTTCTCATAAATTCGTTTCCTTTTGCTCAGAAAAACCGCCAAATCCAAAGCATCGAGATCGGCATGTGCAAGGTTGTCGTCAATCTCCAGAAGCTCTGCCCAATCATCTGTGCAGTCCCATATTTTTGTCGGGATTTTTTCCCACTCCATGGCTAAAGCCGCCGCAATTCGGTGCCCGCCTGCAATCAATCGCAACTTGCCATCTTGGTGTGCGATCTTGCGCACATGTATCTCGTCCATCATGACGCCAAGCTGTTCAATCGATACAACCAGACTTTGCACTGCTACATCCGAAACAGGCCGCAAGCGATCATCCGTATCTATGTCAGTAATTAAAATATCTGTTGTTTCAAGCAGTTTGGCGTCACGCATTATAACCCTCTGGCGATTTTATTAAGATGTAGTAAAACCGACGCTGGCCATTTGTGACCTCTTGCCGGCAAGTGATTTCCGCGCCGTTGTTACGCAGTTCTGAAACCACGGAGCTGACCGCACAAATCTTGGCTTTCCGCATCAACTCATAAGTCGTCAGCGCACCGTTCGCCGCTTGCAACACACGCAATGTACGCCTAAGTCTTGGGTTGGATGAAAGGCGCGCGTAATGCTGCATCACGCCATCCTCGGGTCAAAATACTTGGCCCGACAGTGATTGCACAAACGGTTGTGAATGCCATCGCTGCGAAACGCGGTTTGGCAAGACATGCAGTTACGATCTTTTGATCGATCATTCTTGGCTATTTGATCAAGCCGACCAAATGCGCGATCCTGAAAATGGTAGAATGCGGATACACGTTCATCATCGCGATAAACGGCATATGAACAGTGACTACCTTTTACCGACAACCCGCTCATGACAAATTCCTCACATTTACCTTGGTCAGAATTCGGCTGATCAGGGCAAATGAACTGTCGTCCTCTGCGCTAATTATCAGGTAGGTTAATTTTCGGTTTGCGGCCTGAAAACGATCACACAAATCTATCCAGTGCTCATAATCTGTGTCTTCACATACCTCTTCTGCATTGGCACCATTAAAGCCGTGCTTTAGCTGAAATTCAGATACGGATTTACTTAACTGTATCGCCTCACCCGCTGCATGTCGGATTGCCAACCATGACCGGCCCAAAAGTTGAAACCTTGCCATTATACTCATGATAAAACCCCCGCAAAAAATACCCCGATGCAAATCATGACGGCCAATGAAATCACGCCAAGCAGATCACCCGCCAAGCTGTTTTCCAGTGCGGCATTCCACACCTTGATACGTCCCCAACCGTTGCGGAATGCACTACGCAAGCGGCTGGGGATTTCCCTGCGGTTAGACAGCAGATGTCTTTCCTGCGGGAGTTCGATAAAAGTTGGACGGTGAGCACCTTGGGGGGTGACATTCTCACCGTCCGTCCTATCATCATCGCTGCCACTATGATGAAAGGAATTCAGGATGGATAAAGAACTACTAAAACGACTAGAGGCTCTAGAAATACAACAGGCAGCGTTCGCACTCTTTGCTTCATCACACATTCTTGCGGCCTCCCGTCAATCTGCGGACGTTGCTCAGAAAACGTTGGACAATGCCGTACTTGAGGAAAGACTTGCAAAAACGCAGGGGCCAAAGGAAAAAGCGAAACTTATTGGCGACTGGATCGACTGGCTGGAGTTGTCGCTTCGAACGCCCCAGCCTTAAGTCTGATCGCATCGCTTCGTCGCGCCTTTGGCCAATCACACCATGAATAAATTGCGCAAAGCTAATTTCGTCGCGATTTGCAAGATCATATAAAAATCTGGGTGTTGTAATGACAATGTAACCATTGGGTAATTCTTCCCAATTTGAGATGACTACGTTTTCAGCACAGCTTTCCTTTGCGGCTTCTATGTTAAAAAATCCTATGCCTGATTGCTCATTTGCGT
>JAESRV010000038.1 GCA_016764475.1 Amylibacter sp. | reverse complement strand
GTGTCTCTACATACATAACTAAAAACTCAAGAAAGCCATCGTAGGTACCGGAAGAGCATCCACGTTCCAGGACTTCCCTGAAACTTTCTGAAGCTTCAAACAATGTTTTATGCTGTCGGTCAATTTCGGCAATGCCGGTTGTGAATTCTTCTTTCCATTTCATCGTCATCACCTTTAATCTTTGGGACATAGCGCAATACTACGGGTTTCACCCTCTAATATGCACCTTTGAAGGCCTATAAGCCATCATAACAATGTAAAGTTTGTTAGGCAGGCTAGAATAACTACCCTATCTAACACTTAACCCATTGTTTTAATAGTTATAATTTGGATTTTGCAGGTACGCGCATCACAATAAACGCATAACAACTGCGGGCTTAAAACGGTTTCCATACAGAGAATTTCAGCAAAATCAGCCCAACTCCCCGCCAACCCGAACCACCGCATCCACCAGCACATCCAGATCGCTTTCGCGTGTGCGGTGGTTGGTCAGGTTCACCCGTATCGCCAAACGCCCGCCCAGCACGGTGGTGGATGGTACGGCGATACCGCTTTCTTGCAAGCGCACGACGATCTCTTCGTTTTTTGCGTCATTATCCGCATCAAACTTATAGCGAAAGCAGCAGATGTTCAGGGGCACGGGGGCCAGCATTTCCAGTTCAGGTGTTATTTTTACGAGGTTTTCTAAATACTGCGCCTGTTCGATATTGCGGTCAATTACGGCTGCCAATGCAGCAACCCCGTGTTCCTTCAGATGCGCCCAAACCTTCAATGCGCGAAACCCGCGTGACAGTTCCGGCCCGTAATCCACCGCCCAAAATGCACCCCCCGCAAGGCCACGTTCCGATCCGCGCAGATACTCAGGGCGGTCGGAGAACGCTTTACGATGTGCCGCCTCATCCCTGATCAACACACAGCCCGCATCATAATTCACCTGCAACCATTTATGAAAATCAAACGCCAGACTGTCGGCGCGTGCCACCCCTGTTAAGCGGTCCTTGGCATGTTGCCCAATTCTAGCCGTCGCCCCAAAGGCCCCGTCGATGTGAAACCACATGTCATCGCTTGCAGCGATATCCGCCAAGGCCTCCAGATCATCAATCGCACCCATATTCACCGCCCCTGCGGTGCCCACAATCAAGAAAGGTGTCAGCCCTGCGGCTTTATCCGCGTCAATCGCGGCCCGCAAAGCGGAAATATCCATTTCCAGCGCATCATTGCAGGTAATTTTGCGTAAATGATCGCGCCCCAGCCCCAGAATATCAAAGGCTTGTGCCACGCAACTATGGGTCTGCTCGCTGGTATACCCTACCAACGCGCCCTTAACGGTCTGCATCGCCTGATCACGCGCTACTTTCAGCGCAATGATCGTGGCCATAGAGGTGCCAGACACGATCAGGCCAGAGGTTTCTTTAGGCATACCCATCATTTCAGCCGACCACGCCAGAACCTGGCGTTCCACCACAGGGGCCACATGATCGCGCCCGCCTGCGTTCACATTCATCGCCGCCGCCGCCATATCAGCCATCAGACCAGAGGGCGCACCCGTGCCATGCACCCAGCCAAAAAACCGTGGATGGGTGTTACCAACACCATATGGCAACAGGCTTTGTAACTGCTTTTGCATTTCATCCGTTGATGTGCCCAAAACAGGTAGACCCGTTTGAATTGCAGCCTTTTTCGCCTCAGGCAAAGGTGTCCAAACACGCCCCTCAGAGGCATTTTCCAGCTTATCAATACTGGCATCCAGCATTTTATGGGCAGTCGCCCTGAACGCATTCCAGTCTTTTGGGTCTAAAGTCATAATCTATTCCTATCCGCGCCAGAAGTTTCGAGTGAACAGCACATAGACTGCCATCAATTCCAGCCGTCCAATTAACATACCCGCCGCCAGCAACCATTTGGCGGTGTCATTCACATTGGCAAAATTGCCCGCAGGCCCGATTTCAGGCCCCAACCCCGGCCCGATATTGGCCAAAGCCGTTGCCGCACCAGATATCGAGGTGATCATATCCAGCCCTGTCATGCCCAGCGCCACCGCAAGAATCGCCAACGATAAGATGAACAGCATGAAAAATGCCATGACCGAGGAAATAACACCCTCAGGCACACTGCGCCCATTATACTTCGGCGAAAAAACACCGTTTGGGCTGTGAATACGTTGGATTTGCGCCTTGGTAGAGGCATAAAGTAACTGGAACCTAAAGATCTTTATCGAACAGCATGTTGATCCGGCACAGCCGCCGATTAACCCCATCAAAAAGAACAGCATCACAGGAAAGCTGCCCCAAGTCTGATAATCCGTGCTGGCAAAACCTGTGCCTGTAATAATAGATGTCACATTGAAAACCGCTTCACGGAAAGAATGGTTAACATTGTCACCATTCGCATAAATACGGTAAAGTGTGATCACAATTATCAAGAAAAATATAATGGAAAAGAAAGCCCGCACCTGACTGTCACGCCACAACGGCATGGCAGAACCGCGCACAAGTTGCACATAACGCGCAAATGGCAGGCTAGCCAAGACCATGAAAACAGCAGCGATATATTCAGCATTGCCCTGAAAGGCCCCAAAAGATGCATCCCGGCTTGAAAATCCGCCTGTAGATAGCGTGGTTAAAGCATGGACTACCGCATCAAAATTTTCCATACCAACAAGGACATAAGATGCGAAGCAAACCAGCGTCAATGAAAAATAAATAATCGATATTTGCTTAGCTATTTCCACCGCTCTAGGTAAAATTTTCCCCATTGTATCAAAGGCTTCAGTTCTAAAAATCTGCATCCCGCCCACACGCAATAGCGGCAAAAATACCATTGCCACAACAATAATACCAATCCCGCCGAACCATTGCATCAAGCCGCGCCAAAGCAGTAAACCGCGCGGCAAGTCATCAAGCCCCGAAAAAACCGTCGAACCGGTTGTGGTTAGTCCTGAAACCGCCTCAAAGAACGCATCCGTATAACTGGCCTGTGTTGCCCCGAACCAAAACGGCAAGGCGGCGAAGATCGGCAAAACCACCCAAACACCCGTGGTCAGAAAAAAGGTTTGTTGAATTGACAGGCCTTTTTGCCCTTGTGTGGCGCAAGCCAGCGCAACTGTACCGCCAAAAACCATGGTAATAAACCCGGACAGGGCAAACACCCGCCAGTGGTTGTTACCGTCATAGATATCCATCAGCATCGGCAAAACCATTGTGGCACCAATAGCGACAACCAACAGACCTATAACATATCCGGCAGGGCGAAAATCAAACATGAGCGCAGATTTGGCGGTTTGGCAGCCATCCGTCAAGGTTTTTCAAGGGGTTAATATGCTTCATCATGACACAAACCTTTGCAGTTAAGACACAAACAGGCTTTTAAGCTGTTCAACCTCGTCCGCCGTCAACTCACCGAACTTCGGGTTTGCAATCATGATGCGCCCCAAGCTAGCCCAATAAAGCGCCAAAGCCCTGACACGTCTTTCAGGTTTGGCGATACCAAGCTCTTTCAACAGGTCTTCAACATATGTGATGCGCCGCAAATCCACATCCGCTACTGCCATCGCAATTCGCGCATCTGTAGATGCCCACGCCCGCATTGCGCGTTCCAGCGAAATATCCGCGCTCATCGCTTGACTTAGCAGATTTTTCAATCTTGTCTGCGCACAGTTGTCACCGCGCAACCGTTGAATGATTTGTTCGGTCGAAATGTCTTGCCATTCCCGCGTGACACAGTTTTCAAATTCCCGAACATCCTTGAAATGCCAATAAAAACTACCCCGTGACACGCCCATTTTCTGTGCAAGGTTTTGCGCTGTTAAATTGGCGTGCCCATATTTAGCAAGCTCTTTTAAGGCAAATACGACCCAGTCGGTTTTCTTTAAACGTGTTTTCATATCGTAACCATACACCTGTGTATTGACAATGACTACTCGAAATGACAAGTACCATACACATATGTATGGAGAACCCTCATGAACTGGTATGACATAGCGTTAATGGCCGCAGGCAGTATTGGAATTTTAGTGTCAATAATACATGGCACACTTATGAATAGCATGATGGTTCAACCCGCATTAAAGGCCGCCGCATTAAACAAGGTATCCCGGCGGTTACTACCGGTTTTAATGCAATTCAGCACCGTATGCTGGTTTGTAGGCGGTATTGCCCTGATCGCCGCACCGTTCTGGTTTGATGCCTCAGCACGGCTAACCACTGCAATCTTCGTCGGTAGCTTTTACATATATGGTGCTATCGGCAACCTATGGGGCACAAAGGGGCGGCATTTTGGATGGGTATTGCTTGCCATTGCCGTTATGTTAATCGCTTACGGGACTAAAACTGCCTTATGAACTGCGGCTGACAGGATTACCGATCAGTTTCAAAAACTCTTGGCGGGTGATATCATTGGATTTGAATATCCCCATCATCCGCGATGTCACCATCGTCACACCGTGCTTATGCACCCCGCGCGTTGACATACAGTGATGTTCGCCTTCCATCACCACAGCCACACCGCGTGGCTGCAATACCTCTTGTAATGTATTGGCAATTTGCGCGGTCAGTTTTTCCTGCACTTGCAGACGTTTGCCGTAAGCATCCACCAATCGTACCAGTTTTGAGATACCTACCACACGGTCAGTGGGGATATAGCCCACATGGGCGCGCCCTATAATGGGGGCCATATGATGTTCGCAAAAGCTTTCGAAACGGATGTCTTTAAGCACAACCATTTCATCATAGCCATCCACCTCTTCAAAGGTACGTTCTAAAATCGCGGCGGGGTCTTGATCATAGCCGCAAAACCATTCGCCATACGCCCTGGTTACACGCGCAGGCGTATCAATCAGACCTTCACGTGTTGGGTCGTCGCCTGCCCAACGTAACAGTGTGCGCACAGCCTCTTCGGCTTCTTCACGCGATGGCTTTTTAACTTTAGCTTCGGTCATGACACATTCCTTGAGCCTATTTGTACTGAACTAGAATAATAGGCCCAATTCAAATATGCTACAGTTAAAATCCGACAGTTTCTGCCCTTGATCAGACGTTTACGCCTTTTCCAGAGCATTGCTGATTTCCGCCAGCAAATCATCTGCGTCTTCCAGCCCGATGGAAATACGCACCAACCCGTCTGAAATACCCAAAGCCGTCCTTTGTTCGTCCGTCAAACGCTGATGCGTGGTGGTGGACGGATGGGTGATGATAGATTTCGCATCGCCCAGATTGTTAGAGATCGTGATAATATCCAGCGCATTGATAAACCGAAACGCTGCATCTTTGCCGCCTTTCAGCACAAGGGTTATCACCGTACCACCTTGGGTCATCTGCCGTTTTGCCAAAGCCAGTTGCGGATGATCAGGCGCAAACGGATAGATCAGGCGATCCAGTTTGGCGTGACCAGACAGGGCATCCACCAAGACCTCACACGTCCGCGCCTGCGCTTCACAGCGCAGCACGATGGTTTCCAGCCCTTTCAGCATCACCCAAGCGGTAAACGGGCTCATCGCGGGGCCAGTGTGTTTGTTAAACGGCTCGAATGTTTTGCGGATGTATTCCTTCGTGCCCAGCACCACACCACCCAGGCAACGCCCCTGCCCGTCGATATGTTTGGTCGCCGAGTAAATCACCACATCCGCACCCAGTTCCAGCGAGCGTTGAAACACCGGCGTAGCAAACACATTATCCACCACAACGGTTGCCCCTGCGGCATGGGCAATCTTTGAAACACCTGCAATATCAATTACTTCCAACGTAGGGTTGGATAATGCCTCAAGGAAAGCCACCTTGGTATTGGGGCGCATTGCAGCCGCCCATGCATCCAGATCAGTACCTTCAACAAAGGTCACTTCAATGCCCCAACGTTGCAAAATATCTTCCAGCACGAACAGGCAAGACCCGAATAAAGCCTTGGCCGACACCACATGATCGCCTGCCCGCAGCATTGAAAATAACGCGCCCGAAACCGCTGCCATTCCGCTGGCCGTGGCAAACGCATCTTCGGCCCCTTCAAGGGCGGCTATACGTTCCTCAAACATCCGCACCGTCGGATTGCCGTAACGGGCGTATATATACTCGTCTTCGCCAGCTTTGATAAACCGCGCCTCGGCCTGTTCGGCGCTATCGTAAGCAAAACCTTGTGTCAGGAATATCGCTTCGGATAATTCATTATACTGGCTGCGTTTCACACCTGCATGCACCAGTTTGGTCTTTGGTTTCCAGTTTTCCATAATCTTTCTTTCCGGGCCCGCGCCCAATAAAAAACCCCAACCGAGTTACAGTCGGGGTCACTTATCGCCCAGACCTCTTTAGCGGCATATTTTACGAGGCCCACAATCCGGTTACAAATCGCCTCAAGTTTTAATTACTTAATTCGCACAATCCCGTCAATGGCCCGTGTAATTTTTACGCTTTAGAAAGTTACGTTCCTTATGCAGACACCAGAGCAGAATAAAAGAGACATAAATGACAGTATTTCGGGTGCATTCCAAAAACGGGGAAATCTATAACCCCGCATACCCACGGCGTGACGTGATGGGCCTTTTGGCAAAACAGATCGAGCAGTTTTCCAACCCTCCCAGAATATCAATACAATTACCGGCCCATCACCAAGCCACACCTTTTGTGCTAGAACCGAAAGACAAAAACACACTTGTCATTGATTTTCGCTGGCTAGGTTATGCCACAGGGCTGCGCGCCCTTCCCGATATGCAGGCCCCCTATGATAAGGCAGGTCTGGAAGCGGGCGGTTTGGCCTATCTGATCAATCAACTGCGTATCATATCACCCGACAGCCCCGTTGATGTGGTCGCCCACCGTTTGGGGGCGCGTGTGGCGATCATGGCGGTCAAAATCGCCCGTTCAAAAATGTGGCGGCGGTTGTTATTATCTAACGCGCTTGAATATTCCGCCCGCACTCTAGCTGCCCTTGACTGCCCTATGGGGGCGCATTTAGCCTGTTATAATATTGTTGCTAATAACCATAGCCTGACCCCGTTCTTGTTTGACCGCTTCGGCCCCAAACCCGGCCCCCTAGATCGTGCAATATGTTACGGGTATAAATTTCCCCATTCCAACTGGGTAGAAATCGCCGAACACAGCCCCGAAGCTGCCGAACTGATGTTGGAAATGGGCGCAAACACCATCGCATTCGCCACCCGTAGCAAACGTATGGTTTTGCAATCAACCTATCATAGCCTATTCAAAAACCTTACTTTCCAATAGTTGACGCCCCGGTGTTTTCTGCCATTCTACGATGAAATCGGAGAATGGTATGACCACACCAATAGACTTGTATTTCTGGCCAACCCCTAACGGGTGGAAAATCAGCATCGCACTGGAAGAAATGGGCCTTCCTTACACCGTGCACTTGATAGACATCGGTGCAGGTGACCAGTTTAAACCCGATTTTCTGAAAATCGCCCCCAATAACCGTATGCCAGCCATCGTTGACCCTGATGGGCCAGACAACAAACCGATATCTGTTTTTGAGTCCGGTGCCATATTGCAATATCTTGCCCGCAAAACCGGTATGTTTTACGGCGAGACCGAACGTGACCGCATCCAAATCGACGAATGGCTGATGTGGCAAATGGGTGGCTTAGGGCCGATGGCGGGACAAGCGCATCATTTTCTGGCCTATGCCCCCAAAATGACACCACCACAAGTTTTGCCCTACGCCCAAGATCGCTACCGCGCTGAAACCAAGCGGCTTTACGGCGTATTGGATCGGCAGTTAGAGGGTAAAAATTATGTCTGTGGTGATTTTTCCATCGCCGACATAGCCATATGGGGCTGGGCCTCGCTTTGGGAAAAGCAAGAACAGGATATAACAAATTTTCCGAATATAGAGAAATGGCTGACGCGATGTGCTGCCCGCGACGGTATTCAGAAAGGCCGCGCTGTTGCCGCTGAAAAACGCCCAGGCTATAAGCCCTGACCTGCACTGAATTGTAATCCCACCTGAACCCAAGCCTTTAGAGGTGGTCGCGGAATTTCAGATCAGTGTTTAAGATGGATCGACTTGTGAGAAAGACAATTGTTTCTGACAATAGAACCGAGTTCACCAGCATGGCCATTCTAAAGTGGGTACAGGATAACGGCATTGACTGGCATTATATTCGACCGGCAAGCCAACACAGACCGCATTCATCCACAGGAAACCTGACACCATCTGAATTTGTAGAAAAATAAAGCCTCTCGATGATTGCGGGCAATCATCTGCCTGCCTATAGACGGGCAAACTGGCTGCATAAGGCCATCAAAATTAAACCAAGGACTCAGGTCAGTACGGTGAACTACGGGGTGGATTACGTTTTTTGGTTAGACATTGATCTCTAATCGGGCATTGTCAAACGCGGGCAATATTTTGTTAATCACATTGAGCGGCATCATACTGAACGCGGTGGAAAGCCCATCAGCCAATACGGCGCGATCAGCTGAGACCGATACCAGCCTGTGTGCGTTACCGGGCCGACCACTTTTGGGGTCAATTATATGGCCAAGCTTTCCAGTTCCATCCAGAACTGTACCCAGTGTCGCAGACGTAGCAAGTGCGCGGTTTTTCAATTCTATCTGCCCTACCAAAGCACCGTCAGGTGTTACAATTCCTGCCAACCAGGGCATACCGTCCAGTCGATTTCCAAGGGCAGAAATCTCACCCATATTGATCATCACATTATCAAATCCATGTGCCCGCAGTAATGCAGCCACCCGATCAGTGATATAGCCTTGGGCAATTCCGTTCAGAGTCAGGGCCATGCCTGTCTGTTCAAAGCGAACCAACGTGCTGTCAAAATAAAGTTTTTTCCAACCTACATACGCACGAGTATCAGAAATTTCAGCGGCAGAAGGGCTTTTCCCCTCACTTGCCGCACCCGCATAAAGTGCCCATAGCGGTTGAATTGTAGGGTCGAACGCGCCATCGGTTGCAGAATGTATTGTGCTGGCAATGCTTAGCAACTCCAGCAACTCTGACGGTGGATTGTCAATCGCCCCAAGCCTGTTCAATTGCGACAAAACGGAGTTTTCCCGATACAGGCTGAAGATGTTTTCCAACCGCGAAACCTCTTGTTCTATCTGTGCAAAAATCGGGGCCGCTTCAGTATCTGAAAGCCCGACAAGCTGCATTGAAGCCCCCGCACCCAAGGCAACACCTTGCCATCTTGCCACAGGTATACTTGCGGCAGCAGCACTGGGGATCATGGCTATTGCGGCACTTACACTCAGAAAACGGCGGCGGGACAGTGCGTGTGTCATTCTGGGATCTCCATTTTCATATCCATATCAATTTCACCCAATACGGCCTGCTTGGGAATGTCGGCAAGTGACATCACCATGCCGCCATATTGGGCAGTGAATTTCTGCGCTGCATCGGCTTTGGAAAAGGGTACTATTTCCGGTGCCCCCATACCACCCCGTACCTCCGCGCCAACAACAAAATAAGCTGTATTTGCATCTATCCAGTTACCTTCCCCCATATCGGCCCAACTTGGTGCCGCAGCCAGATCACTGACATAAACAGCCAGAATTTCAGCATCGCGTTCCGGGGCTTTCAGATATGCAATCACATCGCGCACCTGGGTAAAAAATAACGGGGTGGATTGGTTTTTCAGATGGATTTGCCCCTTCGGGCCTTCATGGCCCAGAACCGTCATTTGGCAACAATAACTTACATCGTATTCAGTAATCAGCACCGGATCAGGAATTTTCACCTCCTGTTCGTGCTTGCAAGCGGTCACTGCAAAGAAAGCGGTCAATAGTAAATATTTCATGGTTCAACCTTTGAAAAACTAAAACGTGCCGCCAGTAGGGCCAGTATGGGCCATGCCAAAAGGGACAAGGGTGCCACCCATTGTGGCAAACTGTCTGCAGCCCCGGTCATGCCCGTTACCAGGGCAACACCATCACCTGCCGCGATGTTCCACACACGGAACGCATCCGCCGGATTGGCAATCATCAGCCACGGGAAAACCTTTTGTGTAAACGTACCGCTGCCATCCATCACCACTGCACCCAATAGACCCAGATCAAACAGAACCACCAGAACCAGCCACAACACGGCAACCATGCCGGCCGCTGCCGCTACACTGTTTGCCAGTGCCGACAGGGCATAACCCAATGCCAAAAACACAGCCCCCAGCAGGATAGAGGTCAACACCAGACGCAACAACGCCAGCAGGCTATCAGCATCAGCCCCGCCCATCCACACGGCAATCGCACCTGCTGTGCCAAAGCCTATGGTCATGGCAAAAGCAAGGGTGCCTGTATGTGCGATAAACTTGCCCAGCAACACCTCGCCGCGAGTCACAGGGTAGGATAGCAACAGGGCCAGCCCACCGCGTTCCGCATCCCCTGCAATGGCATCAAATGACATCATCAGGGCCAAAAGCGGTGCAAGGTAGACCGACAATGTGGTCATAGAGGCAACCGAGATCGTCAGCATATCAACCCCAAGCACCCCGGTTGGCGCGCTACCTGCAAATGTCAGGGCTAATGAGAACAGCAACATAATCAGGGTCGCCATCAGCACCCAGCGGTTGCGCATGGCAATCAGGGTTTCCACCAAGGCAATGGCAAGAACGCGGCCAATCATTGCAATTTATCCCCTGAGTAATAGCGATATAGGTCTTCCAGCCTTGGGGTTGTCATTTCCAGATCATCTACCAGATCACCCAGTTCCGTGATCCGGCGCAACTGTTGCATTTTCATATGCGCGTCACAGGTCAATTCAACCGAGGCACCATTCACGCGCTTGCCGCCCAACGCCTGCATAATCCGGTCGGTATTGCCATCACGCGCACGCACCCGCAAACGTATGGGCAGGCCTGCCTGTGCAGTTAACGCCTGTAGCGTATCATCGGCCACCAGCACGCCTTTGCGCAGTATCGCTATGCGGTCCGTGCGCGCCTCTACCTCACTTAATGTATGCGAAGCAATCAGCACAGCGGTTCCGTTGGCGGCCATTTCATCAATGATGGTATATAATTCATAGCGTGAAACAGGGTCTAATCCGCTTGTCGGTTCATCCAGCAGGGCCAGCTTGGGTTGCCCCAGCAACACTTGCGCCATGCCCAGCCTTTGGCGCATACCTTTGGACCACGTCCCGATACGCCGATCAGCGGCTTCACCTAATCCAACACGATCCAACAGGGGGCCAATTTTGGACTTTTCAACACCGGACAGGCGGGCAAACAATGTCAGTTGGTCGCGCCCGGTCAGGGCTTTGTGAAACGATACAGCTTCAGGCAGATAGGCTGTGGCTTTCCGTGCAAGGTTTGATCCAGGCGCGTAACCGGCAACCATGATCGCACCTTTATCCAAACCCGTCAGGCCTAAAACGGATTTCATCAACGTGGTTTTACCCGCACCATTATGGCCCAGCAAAGCCACGCGTTCACCGGCACGCAAAGTGAGCGAAACATCGCATAACACATCCATAGCGCCACGCTTTTTGCCAGCACCTTTGATTGTCAGAACATTATCCACCACGGTTTTGCACCCCTTTTGGCAAGGCTATTTCCACAGGCCGCATCATTGGTGCGCTGTCGATCACGCCGCCCGGCAACAACGCAGGAAACGCCGCTTGTGACCAGCGTACAAGCTGCACAGCAGGTGACCCCAACAGCAGCTTTGCTGCAGGTTGTGTCCAAAGCACATGATCCATACTGTCATTGGGGCGATAGGCTGTGTCAGCCACACCGTTACCATCCACATCATAAGCGGCAAAATCGCTCCAGTAATTACCTTGTCCGTCCACTGACCATTCCTCCCATTGGGTGGAAATATATTTCACCTGTGTTCGATTGCCGACAAAAGCGTTGCCACTAATTTGATTGCGTTTTGAGCCTGCTGTAAAGTGAATGCCGATATTGCAGCTTTCAAACCTGTTTCCCGTGATGGTATTCTTGTGCGAATTATAGAAGAACGCGCATTTTCCAGCCCCGCGCAGCACATAATTGCCGGTGATTTCGGACTGGGTCGTGAAATTAAACATCAACCCGTGATCACGATCATCTACGGATATATTATTACGCACCAGAATTTTTTTCGAGAACATCAAAGCATAGCCCAGATGATTGCCAACAGACAGATTGCCCGAGATTTCAGAGTTGTTGGCATACATGTAATGCATACCGAACCGCAGATCACGAAATTCGTTATTTGTGAACTTGTTGTTGCGCGATGTGTTTACAAAAATACCATCGCGCCCCCAACGCACAAAATTCCCGTCCACAATCGCGCCGGGTGCATTCCAGACATAAATGCCATTGCCCCGGTCATTCATCCGGAAATCCTGACGCCCCTCAATCCGGTTGCCGATCACACGGGCGTCTTTTGCCCCGTGGATGTCGATACCATAAAGATTACCCAGCAATATATTGTTTTCAATCACAGGCCGCAGCGCGGTTTTGGTCAGTTTGATCCCGGCATCAATGTTTTCATGCAAAGACCCTGACCCGATAATTGTCAGGCCTTGAATGATAATATCCGGCCCTGTTACCGTAATTGTGCTGCCTTGTCCGTTGCCGTCAATCGTTACATCACCATCTGCTATCAGGGTGATAGGGCGATCTAGTATAATATTTTCAGTATATATCCCCGGCCGCAGGATCAAACGATCACCATCTGCAGCCAAGGATAATGTTGTTGTAATTGCCTTGGGGCCCGGGCGCACGTCCAGATCAGCCGCGTAGGTAAACGCAGGCAGGATCAGTGCAATTATCAGGGCCACAAGGCGATGCATGGTTTAGCTTTCTTTCGGCTCTACTAGCATCCGGCCGCGCATTTCCATGTGAAGTGCGTGACAGAACCATTGGCAATAGAACCAGTGTACACCCGGACGATCCGCTGTAAACGTGATTGAAGCCGTTGCTTGTGGAGCTACTTCCATTGCAATGCCATAGTTTGAAATCGTAAAGCCGTGGGTCACATCATCCACATCATCAAGGTTGGTGACATAAACTGTTACCTCATCACCCTCTTTAACAGTGAATTTTTCCAGACTGAACGTAGGCGCGATAGAGTACATGTAGACCCGTACCTTGTTGCCGTCACGAATGACAGTTTCAGAGCCTTCTTCCAGATCAACACCATCCGCCTTGGCTTGTGCCGCCGCATCCGCCCACATCGGATCATTACGATCCCAGACGTTCACCGGGTTAACTATCGAACTTTTCACGATGATCGCATCATGTGGTTCGGCAAATGTCGGGCCATCATGGACGACTTTCATGTCATCAGAAGATATGTCGATCAATTGCTCATTTTCCGGTTTCAACGGGCCGGTATTGATGAAGCGGTCTTTTGAAAACTTGTTCATCGAAATAAGCCATTTGCCATCGGCCTCTAATGTCTCACCCATGCTGGTATGGTTGTGACCCGGTTGATAATGCACATCGACCTTGGAAATAATCGGATCCACGTCTTCGCCTTTATAGGCACGCAACGCTTTGTCGATATTCCATTTGACCACCTGGCTGTCCAGGAACAACGTCGTAAAACAGTTGCCTTGTCCGTCAAAAGCCGTGTGAAGCGGGCCAAGACCCAACTGTGGTTCTGCCACAATGCATGACCGTGGGTCAGCATCGTCTTCAAACAGCGCATCCACCAAAGTCACATCTATCACTGACACTGTCGGGGATAGTTTGCCCGAGATCATGATGTGGCGTTTGTCAGGGGCCGTGTTGCAACCGTGCGGGCTGTTCGGGATCGGAATATAACGGGTGTATTTAGACCCTTTACGCCCATCAATCACAGGCACGCCATTCAGGATTTGAACATCGCCCGCAGCAACACCTTCTTCAATACGTTTTAGATTAAAGACAACCACATGATCCATTTCGCTTTCAGTCATTTCAGCCAGGTTCATACCCATTTCAGAGTTGTAGCTGGTCGAGAAAGCATATTTTCCCTGATAGTCACAGTCGGTGTTATCAAGGTTGCCTGATACAATCACCTGCCATGCTACTTTCATCTCGTCGCCGTCAATCGCGGTAAAGATGTTCACATATTTTTCCGGCTCATCCAGAATTTTACCATCATTGACCAGGGGTGCTTCGTGTTCACTATTGGCAAAAACATACCCGGTGCGCGGAAATTTTTGCGGACGCAACCCGTGGATGTCATTAGCGTTAGGGACTTCAATCATCTTGTCGCATTTCATCACGTCACAACGCACACGGGCAACACGGGTGTTGGCCTTGTCGTTCATGAACAGATAGCGACCGTCATATGTACCGTCTGTGAACGACATATGCGGATGGTGCAAATCGCCGTTATCATAGGTTTTCATGCCACGTTTTGCCAAGAACTCTTTGGTTTCCGGCAACAGGCCTTCGGTCAGGATTTTCAACGACTCGTTGGTTTGGCCCCAACCAGTAGCAGAGCAGCGGTTAAACACAGGCACGCGCATCAGTTCGCGCATGGATGGAAAGCCTAAAATACGCAATTCACCCGCTTGGCCCGAAGACCAGAAACCATAATATTCGTCCAGTTCACCCGGTGCCAGTTCAAATTTTCTGCCAGTTGCTGCTTGTGCAGGTTTTGCGCCCAGTAATGCAGCCCCGGCACCTGTGCTTGCCAGCACAGCACCAGTTGCAGTAGCCCCCAGTACACCACGCCTTGTAACGCCTTTTTTCTTAGTTTCGTCAGACATTTCAGTTCTCCTTTATGTCTTGGGTTGTGAAGGCATTTTCAGACCTTCCGATGGTATTTTGCCAACAGCAGCACGACGCTTCAGTTGGCGTATAACGACCGGGCATTTTGCCTCGGATTGATAAAGCACCTGACAATGCAGGCAGTTCACACATTCATTGGGATTAATCTCACCCGTCGGGTGGATCGCCTGAACCGGACATTCAATAGCACAAGACTGACAAGGGCTGCCGCATTCCTTGTAGCGTTTCAGCCAGTCAAACATCCGCATCCGTGCGGGAATAGCCAGGGCCGCCCCCAGCGGGCACAAATACCGGCAATAAAACCGTTCCACAAACAGGCCCGCCACCAACAGGGCCACGGCATAGACAACAAACGGCCACTCGCGGACAAACTTCAAGATAATCGCGGTTTTAAAAGGCTCCACCTCAGCATAGGTTTCCGCCAATGGTATCGAAACCATCGACAGGCCAAACAGCCCCAGAAAAATCATGTATTTAACAGGCCAAAGCCGTTCATGCAGGCCCCAAGGCAACGTCCATTGCGGTATTTTCAGCGCGCGCGCAACTTTGTTGGTCAGCTCTTGCAACGCGCCAAACGGGCACAGCCAGCCACAATAGGCCCCACGGCCCCAGAATAGTAGAGATGCGGCAACTGCAAACCACTGGATAAACACTAATGGATCAAGCAGAAATGCATCCCATGTGAACCCGTGATAAAGGGAGCCTGCCAAAGCCATCAAGTTTACAACGGAAAGTTGCGCATTGGCGTACCAGCCCAAAAAAACCAGTGAGGTGGTTAAAAATCCAATTCTGAACCAGTAGAACAATCGCGCATTGGCAGTCAGTTGGAACTGAAAGAAAAATGCTGCGGTCAACACGAAAAGCATCACACCTAATACAGCGATTTCCACCTGCCGATCACGCCATATACGCTTCCAAAGGGCCGCTTTAGCGGCAGCTTCTTCAGCACTTAAATCAACAGAAGCCGTTGCGGGCAAAGCAACCAGGTAATTATGCGGCAGTTTGTAGCCAAGATCAAAAGTCAGAAAGCTTTTCTCAATCGCGCCGATGGCGCGGTTTGTCAGTAGCTGCAATCTAAACGGAGCGGTTGGATCAAACTCTGCATCGGCCTTGATTTTGAACAAATCAAGCTCAGTGAAACTTGGCGCACCCGCCAAAGCAAGCCCCCCTAACCGCTTATGTTGCTTGTCAATAAACCGAACAGAGCGGTCAGCCTGGATCAGCTGGATGCGATCAAAAATACCGCCGCGTACATAGCCCGACCCCTTGAATGAAAACCGCCC
Source organism: Amylibacter sp. (assembly GCA_016764475.1). Taxonomy (GTDB): domain Bacteria; phylum Pseudomonadota; class Alphaproteobacteria; order Rhodobacterales; family Rhodobacteraceae; genus Amylibacter. Next base: position 32,931 of record JAESRV010000038.1, on the reverse strand, counting down.
GCGCCCCAGCACCAGAATGGCTTCTTCACCCTCTTCCAGCCATTCTACCAGATTTTGATATTCCGCATCACCCAACAGGCTACGCCCGATCGAGGGCTGGCTGACCAAGGCTACATGCATATCTATATATGTATCACTTTCATCACCCTTTTCCGGGCGGGCAATGGCGCGTGCGTTACCCGCTTCTTCAAAGGCTGCATTGATCTGGCCGACATCAAGTGTCAGTCGGCGAATAGACCCGTCACCAGACAGCGAGGCCCAGTCACGTAATTCATTTTTCCCCATATCCATTTTTCGGCGCGGGCCTTCAGCAAGCTTGGGCGACAAGCCGCCCAGCCCCAATGCACGGGCAACCCTGATGCCTGAGCGCACGATACTATCGTCAATTACCATGATGGAAACAGTCGCACCCGAAATAATATCCAAATCATGGGTCGAGCCAGCTGCATCTATCTCTGCTTTCAGATCAAGGCCGATATAGCCTTCGGTCAATGCCAGCATTTTAGAATTGGGGATGCCGACCAAAACAATGGGTTCGGAATGTTCAACCAGCTTCACGCCATTTAAAACTGCATCAGGGGTAATCGCGACCATCACATGGATCGGTTTGCCCGAATAACCGGTCGTGCCAACAAAATCCGATGTCAGATATGCATAGCCCATCAAACCATCCGGCCCCAATATCGGCGCTACAGGAACATCGTCACGCAAAGCCCCGTAGCTGGTCGCCCCTGGCACCAATGTATCGGCGGGAACCTCTGCCAGAAATCTGGAAATAACCGGCTGGCCTTGTGCCCCTGCGACGCCAACCCCCAGCATAAAAGAGAATAATATAATGGAAATTGTAATCTTCAGGCACGCGCATCTATGAAAAATCATACCTATACAGTCTTTTTGAAATGCCGATATTATATTAAAAACATATGCCCAATTTTTGATAAATTTATTCTTTGGCATAAACAAAGTGAATCATCCCGCACAGTTAAAGTTTTTCATGGATTACTACGCTTATTATATATCAACTTTGACATAGAACAAATAATCACACAACTTTTGAAAAAACTTACCTTGATTTTGTAGCTCTATCACGGGCTGGGTTCCCACAGTGGATGAATTATATGCCAAAACCGGGGCCGTTTTAACGACTCATTCGGGTCGTATCTGGACACAAATTAAAACTTGGTTAAGACGGATACTATTCAGGCCCAACCAGCAAAACTGGCAAAAACTACTAATTCAAAGGGCCGAGCCACCAATACCACAACCAGAAAAGACGTTGTTCAGAGTTTCCTTAGGTCGATACGTTCTTGGGGGGTAAAAAACGCGCCCAGCTCTATTTCACGCGCACGACCCGTCATGGTCAGCTAGTGTTTTATGGTACGCGCATCACGCAGTTTCAGCTTCGCCCAGTAAGGGTTGCCGCGCCAGTATTGATCGGCTTTGCGCGGGTTATGGCGATGCACGGCCAGCAGATCGGGCCAGATACGGGGTGTGTTCATATATGTCGCGATCATTGCGGCGGATGAACCTTATAATCCAACAGCGGTGGGTCGTCGCGGTCTGTGGCGACGAAAAAGGCCGAAGCATCTGCCCCGGCCTGTTCTATTTTTGTCATATTAGCCATTTGGCTTAATGCGTACTTTTGTCCCACATATCTTGTGTAGGCAGGGTTTCAAACGTGTGCTCTGGTGGTGGGTTTGGTAGTGTCCACTCCAGCGTTTCCGCATGTTCACCCCAATAAGCATTTTCTGTGATCTTCTTGCCGAACTTCAGTGTGTAGAACACGATGCCGATGAAGAATACGAAAGAAGTAAATGTCAGGAATGCGCCATAAGAGCTGATCTGGTTCCAGTATGCGAACTGGTCAGGATAGTCGATGTAGCGGCGCGGCATGCCTTGGCGACCCAAGAAGTGTTGCGGGAAGAAGGTAATGTTGGCCCCGATGAACATCATCCAGAAGTGCAGTTTGCCAGCCCATTCAGGATATTGCCGTCCGGACATTTTGCCGATCCAGTAATAGATGCCCGCGAAGATACAGAAAACCGCACCTAAAGACATCACATAGTGGAAGTGGGCAACCACGTAGTATGTATCGTGATATGCACGGTCAACGCCTGCCTGTGACAGAACGATACCGGTTACACCACCAACGGTGAACAGAAACAAGAAGCCCATTGCAAACAGCATCGGTGTTTTAAAGCTGATCGAGCCGCCCCACATTGTAGCAATCCATGAGAAGATTTTGATACCTGTTGGTACCGCAATAACCATTGTTGCCAGCATAAAGTAGCTTTGCTGTGTCAGGGACAGGCCAACCGTGTACATGTGGTGCGCCCAAACAACGAAGCCCAAGGCGCCAATGGCAACCATCGCGTAAACCATCGGTAAATAACCGAAGATCGGTTTTTTCGAGAAGGTTGAAATCACGTGGGAAACGATACCAAAGCCCGGCAAAATGATCATGTACACCTCAGGGTGTCCAAAGAACCATAGTAGGTGTTGGTACAAGATCGGGTCGCCGCCGCCTGAGGCGTCAAAGAAGGTTGTGCCAAAGTTACGGTCTGTCAGCAGCATTGTGATCGCACCGGCCAAAACTGGCAAGGATAACAGGATCAGGAATGCGGTGACGAAGATCGACCATGCAAACAGAGGTGTCTTGTGCAATGTCATGCCGGGGGCACGCATATTCAGGAAGGTCGTGATCATGTTGATCGCGCCCAAAATGGATGAGGCACCGGACATGTGAACCGCAAAGATTGCGAAGTCCATAGAAATACCGGCTTCTTTGGTGGAAAGCGGCGCATATAGCACCCAGCCCACGCCTGCACCGGCCTGACCATTGCCACCAGGGGCCAGCAAAGACGCAACTGCCAATGAAGAGCCTGCGACATACATCCAGTAAGACAGGTTGTTCATCCGTGGGAACGCCATATCGGGTGCACCGATCATCAAGGGCATAAAATAGTTGCCGAAACCGCCGAACATGGCAGGAATAACCACAAAGAACATCATCAAGATGCCGTGGCCGGTGATCAGAACGTTCCAAAGATGGCCGTTCGGTGTACAGTCTTCAACGGCAGCGGCTACCAGGCTGGCACCTTCCATACACATGTATTGAACGCCCGGGTTCATCAATTCCAAGCGCATGTAAACGGTAAACAGTACTGATACGAAGCCTAAGGCCCCTGCGGTGAAAAGATAAAGGATACCAATATCTTTGTGGTTTGTTGACATAAACCAACGTGTGAAAAATCCTGGCCTTGCGTGGTCGTAAGCGGCTGCGTCTGCCATGGGTTCTCTCCTAATTCTTTTTATCGTTGCGAATCCCAAAAAGCGGGCACGCAATCCCCTAAGGGCTCTGATAACGCGTTGGGCTATGTCAGACAACCACCCAGTGTTTGTATTTCACTAATAGGGGCGGCATGTCGCATGCGAAACTGTGCATTTGTGCTTAAAAAACAGTTATTTATATGCGAAATAAACCTTAGGGTCAGGACCAAACTAATTAGGTGTTTAGTCCCATCTTGTGATGGTTCATTGATATTTATCATCAGCAAGGAAGAACTATGGGACAAGCCTTACACGGCAGCACCACGTACCGTTCCCTGTCTGTCAGGTGATTGTGTAACAATCGCTGAGAAGCGCACGCTTCGAACGCGGCGTTGAGCCAGGAACTGGGGATCAACGTCAAGACGGTTTCCAAATGGCGCAAGCGGAGCCGTGTTGAAGACACCCAGAAGGGCCCCAAGCAAGCCCACTCCACAGTTCTGAGCATCGAGGAGGAAGCTGTGATCGTGGCGTTTCGGTGGCACACTTTGTTGCCGCTATCGCGGGCTGGATTAAGCGAAATCCAGCAGCTCTTTCATCAAATCACGCCGTGCCACAACATCGTCCAGCGTATAGCGATCCAGTACCGAATAAAACGCCTGTTGTGCTTCATAAAGCGGCCCGCGCAGGCCGCATTGCGCCAGCGCGCGGCAATCACAATTATCCGCTTTGAAACACTCTACAACAGGCACATCCCCTGACAGATAACGCACGGCATCCCCTATGGATATATCTTGCGGCTCTCTGGCCAGAACCAGACCACCGGCACGCCCACGGCCCGATAAAATAAACCCGCCACGGGCCAAATGTGATGCCACTTTGGCCACATGGTGTTCAGATATCGCATAGGTTTTGGCGATGGTATGCACCGACACGCGATCAGGGGCCGATACCATCACCTGCATCAACACCCGTAAGCCGTAATCTGTGAACTTGCTTAACTGCATCTTTTTTAATTAGCATTTACAATGCGCAATTAAAACCCTATAAATTGCGTAAATTAAATACCAATTAAGGAATCACCCATGTTGATCAAAATCGCAGATGCTATTTTATGGCCGGGTACATTCCTGTGTAAGCGTTTCGGTGTTGATCCCAAAGCAGACATGGGCCTGATGCGGTCTTTCTTCAACTTTATGATATGGCTGCCCCTTGGCCTGATCGTGGTGCTGGCTTTTGTCTGACACACTGCCCCCACGGTTCAATGTCTCGCGCAGCGATATAGAGCGCGTTGTGACTGCATTTTACAAACGCATTCGTAGCCACCCCACCCTTGGCCCCGTCTTTGCCCAAAGCATTCCGGGCACAACAGATGCATGGGATCCGCATGAGGCAAAAATCGCCCGTTTTTGGGCCAATGCAATCTTGCATGAGCGCAGCTATTCGGGCAATCCAATGGCAGTTCACATGGCCACGCCGCATGTTCACGCGGATCATTTTCCCATATGGCTGAACCTGTTCGAGACAACCTTGCGCGAGACATTGCGCCCCGATCAGGCCGACAGTTTCAACGCCTTTGCACGGCGCATCGGGCGTGGTTTGCAAATGGGCATGATGTATCGCAATGCCGATCCTGATCAGCCGCCAAACCTGCTTTAGGTTTTACCGATAAATCCCGTCAAAGCCCGTTTCATCATCCCCGTCACAGATGGTTTTTGTCTGGCACGAAACTGCATGGGTCGGCAAACCTCCATCGCGGCGACACCGACACGCGCAGTCAAGGCACCATTGATAATGCCTTCCCCGAAACGGCGCGACAGTTTTGATAAAACACCGCCCCCCACAATCGAACCGATCAGATCATCGCCAATGGCCACCGCCCCCGTTGCTACCAAATGGGCCGCCACGGCACGGAACAAACGCCATGACCCGAACAGCCCTGAACGCCCGCCATAAATCTGCGCAATCCGTCTAATCATGCGCATGTTGGATGTCAGTGCCACCGCCACATCGGCCAAGGCCAGTGGTATAATTGCGGTCACGGTTGCCACTTGTCGCGCGGCCGCCTCTACCTCATACGCTGCCTGTTTATCCAGTACAGCCACAACTGTGGTTTCCAACAGGGCCAGATGGGCATCTGCATCCAAAACATCACCATCCTGTTCGGCCAATTTGGTAAAGCCCCAACGCAAGTCCTGTCGTCCTGCGTAAAGCCGTTCCAGGCGCACAGAATAATCCTGCGCCTTTTTCAAATCCCTTTGGCTGTGGGCCAAATCTGCCAATTCTCGCAGGCCATCCATTTTTCGCAACCGTGCAAAGGCTGCCAGTTCACGCAGTGCAAAGATCAGCAGGCAAAGGATAATTAGCCCTGTCAGCCCTAGGGCGACACGGCCCAGCCACAGGTTTCGCGCCATCATTCCTGTTACAAAATCCCAAAAAGCGATAGAGGCGACAAAGCCGATCAGCGTCACCACAAGCCAGATAAAAAACCGCCCCAAACGTGACGGGTTTTGTGCCGCCACATGGGTGACTGCCTGCATCACAACCGTTTCAGGCACCGCAGGCACATCCGCAGGCGTGGGTTGTTTTTGCGCTTTTGTCTTGGTCTTTGGCGCACTCAGATCAATCACCACAGGTTTCTTCATGATACCTTATCCCCGATCAAAAACTCTGCCGCTTTATCCAAGCGAATATGCGGCGGCCCCATGCCCTGCTTTAATGCAATCTTTGCAGGCGCGAAATTCATCACTGCATAATCCGCGTCCAACCATTCGCGTGCGCCACCCGCAGCCGCGTTCACAATCAACGCAGGGTCATCAGGCAACTCACCCGCATACATCGCGGCCTCTTTGCCCGTGTCCAGCAACGTGCCACGCACACAATTCAGCGATTGCCCGTCGTGGTCATGGGTTTCTTCCACCGTTGTGCGCAAACTAGCCAGTGCAATCGAGCCCGTTTGCGCCCCTGAAAATTCTGCCCGATCTTTGGCGTCTCTGACCAAAGCCTGCATCAACGCTTCCAAATTAGCATGTTGTTCATGGTGCAAATGATCCGCCTTTGTGGCTGCAAATAGAATTTTCTCAACCCGGCGTTGCCCCAGCAAAGACCACAGCCATGATCTGCGCCCGGGTCGAAAGGCTTTCAACACATCGACCATCGCCAATTTCAAATCTGCAACTGCCTGTGGGCCGTGATGCACTGCCCCCAGCGCGTCAATCAGAACGATCTGGCGATCAATACGCGCGAAATGATCGCGGAAAAATGGTTTGATGACTTTGGATTTATAGGCCGCGTACCGGCGCGAAAACTCTCGGGTTAGTGAACCACGCGGGGATGCACCCTCTGGCAAAGGACAAAATGTCAGCGCAGGTGACCCTGCTAAATCGCCCGGCATCAAAAAACGCCCGGGCGCACAGGCTGAATAGCCTGCCTCACGACTATCAGACAGATAGCCTGTGAAGCTTTGCGCCAGTTTTTGCGCCAGACTTTCATCCAGTTTTTGCGTGGCATCCACACCCGCCAGCAGTTTCAAAAACCCTTTTGCCTGAACTTCGCGCCCCTTGGCCAAGGCCAAGGCTTGCGTTGACCATTGCGCAAAGCTTAGATCCATCAAGGGCAAGTCCAGCAGCCATTCACCGGGGTAATCCACAATATCCAGATGCACCGTACGCGGCCCGCGAAGCCCACCCAAAATACCTTTGGGCTGCACCCGAAACGACAGCCGCAACTGACTGATAGCACGCGTCGATTGCGGCCAGTGCGGCTTTGGCCCTGTCATCGCTTGCAGGTGGGTTTCATAATCAAAACGCGGTACCGTATCATCGGGTTGTGGTTGTAAAAACACCGAAGCAATCCGCCCGTCGGCGGTGGCTGAAAATTGCACCATCCGCCCACGATCCAGCAGGTTTGCTACTAAAGAGGTAATAAAAACCGTCTTTCCGGACCGCGACAAGCCCGTCACACCCAGACGGATCACAGGTTCAAACAGGCTTTCAGAAACACTGTCTGCCATGCGTTCCGCATTGCGTGCTATACCGTCAATTACCGTTGCAAGTACCAAATCTGCTGCCCTTATTGTTCACCCCATCACATAAGCACAAATCGCGCCAATTTACAGGGGGGGGCTTGGCAAAATCAACCTTACGGGGTAACGCAGCACCCATGCCCAGATATGCGTTAAAAATAGAATACCACGGCAAGCCCTTTGCAGGCTGGCAAAAACAGCGGAATGTGCCGTCTGTTCAGCAAGCCATAGAAGAAGCATTGCAAAAACTGGAACCTGAATGCGCAGGCATTCAGGGTGCGGGTCGTACGGACGCGGGCGTTCACGCTTATGCGCAGGTGGCCCATGTTGATTTGGCAGGTGACTGGCAGGCGTACCGGTTGTCAGAGGCCCTGAATTACCACCTGAAACCCCATCCCATTGCAATCTTGGAAGCGGCCAAAGTGCATGATGACTTTCATGCGCGCTTTGACGCCGTCGAGCGTGAATACACCTTCCGCCTGTTGTCACGCCGCGCACCTGCGGCCCATGAAGCGGGGCTGGTCTGGCAGGTTAAGCACCCGCTGGATGTGCCTGCCATGCAAGAGGCCGCCGCGCATCTGATCGGCAAACACGATTTCACCACCTTCCGTTCCACCTTCTGTCAGGCTCAGTCTCCAGTTAAAACTTTGGACGTGTTAAACATCCAAGAGCAACCGGCCATGGGTGGCACAGAATACCGTTTCACTATCCGCGCCCGCAGTTTTTTGCACAATCAGGTACGCAGCTTTGTTGGCACATTGGAACGCGTCGGTTCTGGTCGTTGGGAACCCGTGGATGTCAAACATGCGCTGGAAGCAGAAAATCGCGCCCAATGCGGGCCCGTTTGCCCGCCGCACGGGTTGTATCTGGCCAAGGTAAGTTACAACGATGATCCGTTTTTAGTGTCAGGGATTTAGGGTCAGGACCCTAGATCGCGGGCGGGCACGATCACAAAACTGTCGCCGCCAAAGGCAATATCGACGGTTAGCGTGCCCAGCCCTGCCACCTCTAAAGGCGCATCAAGGCGTGATGCGAAAGATGCCACGTTGGTGATCCGCACAGATGTAGCTTTGCCGCCCTTGCACTTGGCGCGTACATGCACGAGGCCTGCAGCGGCTTCGAGATAAAACTCGGTCAGGGGTTCCGTCATCGGCGGGGTGTGTTCAGGTTCCATCGTCAGGAACCCGAATGCAGCCCGAGGGTCTTTTGCAGGTACCAGCAGGTTGAAGTGGTTATGCACCCCGCCGCGCGGTTCATTCAGCAACAGGTTGCGAAGGTGCCGGTCTTTGTGCCGCCATACCATTTGCTGCCAAAGTGTGTCGCCGGGGGCGGTGTGACGCCTGCCACGACCACATTGCCAACCTCACCTTCAGCATGGGCGTTTACGATGGAAATTATCATTATTTCACCCAGCTTCTTGTCCAAAACCGGTAATTCAGCAGTACGGCGGATAACGTTAGCCCGCATACCAGCCCCATCCAGATACCAACCGCGCCATACCCCCATGTGAACCCAAACAGATAGCCCGCAGGTATGCCAACCAACCAATAGCTGATCACGGCCAGTAGCAGTGGAATGCGTGCATCTTGCACGCCCCGCAGCAGCCCAAGGGCAATGACTTGGGTGCTGTCTGCCACATGGAAAAGGGCAGCCATCGCAAGCAAGCTGACGCCGATAATCATGATCTCATCACGTGCAGGTTCTGCGTTGTCAAGAAATATACCCACCATCAATTCGGGCAGGGTTATAAATACGATAACCACCGCGCAAGAGAATATCACAGCCATCGCAAGTACAGCAATCCCGCCACGGCGCAAGCCTGCACTGTCATCACGCCCCACTGCGCGCCCTGCCCGCACGGTGGCAGCGTTCGCTAAGCCGACATGCACCATGAATGCAACAGCAGTCCATTGCAGTGCTATACCGTGGGCGGCCAGTTGCAACGTACCGATCCAACCCATCATCAGGGCTGTGGCCGTAAAAAGCGAGGTTTCCGACAGGCTGGTAAGCCCGATGGGCCAGCCCAACCGGAACACCTGGCCCAAGGCCTGTGTATCAATGCGCCAAATGCGTTGGAAAAGTGCGTGTTGCGGCAAGTTTCGCGCGGCATATAGGGCCAGTATTGGCACGCTGAGCGTCAGCATCAGCACAGACGAAATAGCCGCCCCGCGTATGCCCAGCTCGGGTGCGCCCCAATGCCCGAAAATCAGTGCGTAGTTCAAGAGGCCGTTCAAAACCGCACCTACAAGCGTTACCCACAACACAATCGTGGTATGTTCCTGGGCAGACAGATAGCTTTGCATCACCATGATAAACAAGCCGGGCAACAAGCCGAAGCTGGCAATGCGCAGGTAATCCTGCGCCAGACCTGCGACAACGGGGTCTTGCCCCACCGCCACCAGCCAGGTTTCGGCCCACCACAGAATAGGGAGCATAATGATGACGTAGGCAGTAGAGGCCCAAAAACCCATCCGCGTCACCCGGCGCACTTGGGTATCATCGCCTGCACTGGCCGCGTTTGCCACCAGCGGCATTACCGCAAAAGCAAAACCTGCGCCGACAATGAAAAACAGAAAATACATTGAACTGGCCAAAACCATTGCCGCCAGATCAGGCACCCCGTACCACCCCATCATCACCGTATCGGTCATACCGATCGCCATCTGTGCAATGTTGCTGCCAACCAACGGCAGCCCCAGCACCAGCACCGCTTTTGCGTGGCCGTTATATGTCATTGTTTGAGTCATGACACGGGCTTAGGGTAAAGTTTTGAGTGCCGCAAGCGGTACCAGTAAAACTTGCTGAAATGGCGTTATCTACACTCTGAAATCTGGGTAAAAAATAATGTATCCTAGATCAGGATTTTCGAGGCGTGAATGAAGTGGGTTTTGAACAATTATCCTTCAACAATAGCCGGCGTTCTTGCATAGAATGTCGATCAAACAGACACCTCCTATCCCCGCACGTTTCAGATAATTTTGGCGCTCACCGGCATGCCGAGCCCGGTGAACCTATTGAGGCAGTTCACGGCGATGGCAGCTTCGGTTTTCTTTCTGGGAGTATCCGTCTTAATCAGGCACATTTTTCAATCCATAATCTGTCTGCTTTGATAAGCGCGTTTGCAGCTTCTATAAGCTTACGCATGAGGGCCGTCAGGGCGATCTTTGGGGGGTTTCCTGCTGCAACCATTTTAACATACTTTGCCTTGAGATCTGGATTAAACCGCGCGGCAACAAGGGCTGGCATGTAGAGGGCCTCGCGCACGGTTTTTCGCCCGCCTTGAATAAAGGATTTCCCCTGCCATTTTTCCACTGGCTGACAGGTGATTGCTTGCAATCGCCAAGAAGCAGATTGGCGCGTCATTGGTGCTACTCCCGTCAAGCTTGCAGCCTGTTTTCGCGTCATGGTTCCTATCTCGGGCATTTCAATCAATACCGTGGCCGCAACCAATGCCCACCTGTCGCGCCCCGACACTGTTATTTTAAAAGGTGCGGAACCTTCATTTTGGATTACATAGGTAGCTTTACCCCAATGGGTGATTGTTTCATTTTTCATTTTATTGTTGTCCTTGAATTTGAAGGACGCGAGCTGTAAAGAAGAGTTGCTTAGACTATTTCTGACACCCGCGCCTATTTCGATGGTCGTGGGTGTTAGTTTAAGTAGCATTTGGGTCTATGCGGCTGGCATTAGCCCATTCGCATAAATCTTTGCCGTGGTAGATAATCTTGCGGCCCAAGCGAAAGAAGGCTGGCCCTCTGCCATAGTGGCGCATTTGGGCTTGTTTTTCCCTACTGCCAAGCAATGCAATAATTTCCGGGTCGGTTGGTTGGTATGTGCGTTGTTGGTCGAATAGTTGGGTTGGTTCTGTCATTGGAATGCTCCTGCATAGTTTCAATGACATCATTTTATGGGCATGTTTATTGAGTTGTGAACACCGTATAAACGTAAAAAGGAAAATGAGTTTCTGCGCTATTTTCTACGTTATGTGTTTTTCCTGTTCACCCATTACCTTTGTTTTTTCTTACCCAAGAGCGATAAGTTGATTCATTTGGAATTTCGCCTGTTTTCTCTGCAATCAAATTAATAAGCTCCTTCCACGACAAAGAGCCTCTATCAAAATTCATACTTTTAAAACATTCAAATGCTTTTTCAAATTTAGGGCGGCCAATTTTTACTTTAGGGATAGCAATCGGTGATGTATGCCAAGAATCCTCACCTATGCCTAATTGCTCAAAAATTTTGAATAAATCATCGGGAAAATCATTTTTATCCCAAATCAAAGCCCATCCGATAAACGGCTTCACAGTTCTTTCAACAATTCGCTTAACCTCCGTATCCGAAATCCAAATATGTGAAGGCCAAGTCGATTTTATCCTAGATGAAGCAACAAATGCGCCATTAAAAGCCATTGTGTCAGCCCTAACTGTCATGCGCGGATTTGGTGGCAACTGCCACTTTATTGTCCAAAGCCGTTCGGAACTTCAACGCGCCTACGGTGAAAAAGAAACCGCCACGATTGAAGAAAACGCTGTGATTAAACAGTGGTTCGGTTTTTCTTCTTTTGAGGAAGCGGAGCGGGTGAGCCGCGCCATGGGCGAGGCTCTGGTTATCAATAAAAGCCTTGGATTCAATTCAGGGCAACTGGATTACACCGGCAATATCGGCACCAGCAAAGACCGGATGTTTTCTGCCGAACGGTTGATGCGTCTGAAACCTGATGAACAAATCCTACACATCAAAGATGTTGGATTTTTCCATTGTCGCAAAATTCAGCAACACCAGATTGCGCCGTTTTGTCATGGCGAGTTGGCAGATAATCCGTTGGAGGGTCTGCAACGTCCTGCTGATCCACGCGTAACCCTTGATATCAAAAAAGGAGGCCGCAAATGAAACCTCGTTTCTTTCGCCTGAGCTTCTTCTATTGGGTTTTGATACCCATAGCCCTTTACAGCGGCTTCGTCACTGTCGGGCTTCCTCACACAATTTGGTCGTATGAATTTGTAAATAATGGCAACGCATATGATCCATTTCGCCCGCGTTTTTATACATCTTGCACGTTTTGGGGGCCGTTTGGAATGTTCACGATTTCTGCATCAAACGGTCGCTGCGGCTATGTCGCCTTCTTTAAGGAAGGCGGGCGCTAATGCTATTCCACCAACTGCACCCAAGGCGTGATCGGGCGGCGTTTCCTTCATGCGCCGTTGAACGGTTTGGAAGGTTTCCAGAGAGATCAACCCTTCATGATGACCTTTGCGCAAAGACACATCCCAATCAGGGGCTTCGACGTAAGCCGCACGCGTTCCTGCGCGCAAAGATATCAGTGCCGATTTTCCACTGCGTGGGTTCGTCCTGTGTAACGACTGCGAAAAACCGCTGACGGCTTGCTGGTCCACCAGTAAGACCAAAAAGAAACATCCGTATTATCTCTGCCCAACCAAAGGCTGCGTTAGCTATCGCAAGTCTATCCGCCGTGATGTGCTGGAAGGTGATTTTGCCGAGGTCGTGCGCGCTCTACAGCCCTCTGAGGGCTTGTATGCTTTGGTGAAGGCAATGTTCAAAGATGTCTGGGCGCAACGCATGGCACAGGCAGAGAGCATGCTGCACGGCCTTAAGCGTGAAGCGGTGCAAGTAGATAAGAAAATTGAAAGCCTGCTTGATCGTCTCGTGGAAACTGAAAACCCGCGCGTCATTGCAGCATACGAAAAACGTCTGTCAAAACTGGAGACTGATAAGCTGGTTTTAGCCGAAAAACAGCAAAATGGGGTGAAGCCAGCGCATAGCTTCGACGATTTGTTCGAACTCGCCACCAGTTTCCTCGCAAACCCTTGGAAACTATGGGAATCAGGTCAACTTACCCTCAAGAGAACTGTGCTAAAATTGGCCTTTTACGAGCGTATCGCATACTGCTGGAATCAAGGACTTCGAACCCCAAAAACTACCTTACCATTCAAGGTGTTAGAGGGTCTTCACATAGGCAAGTGTGAAATGGCGGACAGACAGTCCGCCGAACTAATTCGCTATTACATTGTTAATTATGGATTATATATCTTACCAAGATAATAGTACCACATTTAATACCACACCGCGCTCAATTTAACGCTACTTTTTTTGCTGTATTATTTCCCTCATTAGGAAAGCTTCCATGCCTTTCACATAGCAGGAAAAAGTTTATTTCACCGCACTCCCTTATCCGCCCTATGCCTAACTTATTATCCAAGAGCCTCGATAACAGCTTGCGGGTTTTTATCCATGACGCGCAAAAGCGTCAGGGCGGGGCCTCTTGGTTTGCGCACATCCTGTTCCCATTTTCGATACCCAGACAGGCTGACACCCATAAGGGCCGCCATATCCTTTTGGGTCAGGTTGGATTTTTCACGCACTTTCTTGACCTCTAGGGCATAGTGTACAATCGCCGGGCCTTGGCCCTTCGCATGGGCAATGGCTTCATTCAGAGACTGGATCAGGTCGGTTCCAAAGGTGGTCATGTCTTATCCTTTCGATAGCTTTTTCAATTCTTCAACAAGTAACTTTGCCGCGTTCTTTTCATCATGGGTCAGGTCGGTCTTTGCGTTCTTTGCATAAATTGCCAAAGCATAAAGCGGAATACTTTCATCCAGAAAGTAGTAAATCACCCGCGCCCCGCCACGTTTCCCGCGACCTGAAGCGGCAATACGAACCTTTCGGACACCGCCCGTACCTTGTATCACATCGCCAGATAACGGGTTTTGCGATAAAAAGTCGATTACATGCTTGCGCTCATCCGCACTTAAAAGTTTTTCGGCCTGCTTGGTAAAGGTCGGCATTTCAGCTACAGTTTGCATTATGGGTATATAACCCGATGGGGTACTTAATGCAACCCCAATGGGGTACTTAGTCAATATTGCTTTTCGCAGTAATATTGAAATAATAAATGAAAAAGGTACTTCTGGAACGAAAAGGCCCCCAAGGGTAACGCGCCACCGCAAAGAAAATCCAGTTTGATCGGATTGCAGGCATTTCGTTCACTCAATGAAAGTAATTGTGTATTTTCAAATTTATTGCGACTAGGCAACGGCATGATACTAAAGAGGGCGGGCAGGTGAATTAAGTCTAGAAACAGGCTTATTGCAATCTTAACAAGTATAACGTATAGGTAATATATGAATTGGACGGTTAGAACTCTCGACCATAGAGTTGAAAAAGAAATTCTAGCCTTGCCTGTTCAGGTTCGAGCCAGTTTTTTCAGGATAATTGACCTCTTGATAGAGTTCGGCCCTGAAATGGTTGGAATGCCCTATGTCCGCCCTCTTGGGTCGGGTCTATGGGAAATTCGGGCAAGAGGTAAAGAAGGTATCGGGCGCGGTATCTATATCAAGGCCGGGGAACAAGAAATTGTTGTTCTTCACGCCTTTGTAAAGAAGACGCAAAAAACGCCAAAATCCGCTTTGGACTTGGCACGGAAAAGAGCAAAGGAAGTGTGACATGGGTATTAAAAAACTACACGAACAATCCATGAAAGACCCCGAATACAAGGAAGCCTATGGTTCTCTTGAGGAAGAATTTTCTATTGCCCGTGCGCTGATTGGGGCAAGGGCCAGTGCAGGGCTTACTCAGGCGCAAGTTGCCAAACGTATGGGAACAAAGCAAAGCGCGGTTTCCCAAATTGAAGCGGGGCGCAATATCAGCATGAGCCGCTTACGCGCATATGCAAAAGCCGTGGGCCGTGAAGTACAAATATCACTGGTATAAAACCCTCGTTTTTTCAATTTGTGAAAAATAGCGACTATAACTGGTTATCCCTATACCTCTGCCACCTCATGCGCTGCGCCTCTGCAATTCGCGCCTTGCCCTGAGCCGTTTTAGGCCCTGTAGACATGCCGCCATGAAATTTGCACCGCTTGCGCCCCGCTTCACTCATAAGTTTACAGGGGCGGCCCTTGCGGGTCTTTGCACGGCATTGCACACGCATGTTGGCAACCCGGTCTTGTTCGCGCTCTTTCAGGCGTTGCAGCTCGCGCTGGGCCTGTCGATTAACCCACTCTTGCTGAGTATCAATAATACCCCATCCCCGCGCGGGCGCGTTATTGGCATGGAAATACTTCAAATGCTCTAAACCCAGCGCATCCAGCATCAGATTAAGCCCGCCGCTGTTTGGAAGCTGGCCCTGCTTGTTTTCCCAATAGGAAACGGTACACCGTGCGACCCCTGCCAGTGCACCCAGTTCCGTCTGGTTAAGCCTTTTGGCTTTACGCGCCGCTTTCAATTCCGCCCCTGTCAGTCCCATTTTATACCCGTGTTTTCATGCTGCAACATCTTTTGCTTTACCAGTCTATACAAAACCATCTTAATGCAAAGAACGGCAAAACCTTGGTGCAACCTTTGTGTAGACACCCTTACCGTAACCTTTCCGTCATTGTGGAAACCTTGGGGTTGTCACCTTGCTGTAACCTTGCCCCTTCCCTGCATAGGTGAGTGGTATACTATTAGTGTTCCATTCCAGAACCGAAGGACGGCCCGGAATTGCCCCTGACGGGTTCTGGTTTGGAACCATGAACACCCTTAGGGTTCTGTATTGGAACCACGTTCGCCCCTGACGGTTCCATTTTAGAACCGCGTTTTGTTTTTTTGGGCGGTTGCCAGCTTCGCCAGTCGTTTGTTGGTGGTACTTTACCTTTCACGCCTTGCACGGGCTTGGTGGTCAGACACCACTCATGCGCCCGGCGGTGATACCAGTCACCTTCTTTGACCAATACAAGAAAGCCTTTAGCCTGAAGCTCTTTAAACGCCCGCTGAACGGTTGCCTTACCCATACCCAGCGCATCCGCCGCCTCTGCCATAGACAACGTCAGTGACCCGTTATTACCGCCATTGAACCGCGTGTGGAGTTCAAGCCAGACCTTTACGGCGGCCCCTGAAAGAGACCGCCATGCTTTGCTTTTTAATTGGGCATAGGAAAGGGGGATGTATTGCCCCTCTTTTGGCCGTCTGGACTTACCCATCAATAGGCCCAACTTCGCCAAGATATTCGATTTTATCTTCCAAACGGTAAATCCCATACTTGCCATGTTCATCGTGATTTTTATCTTTATGGCTTTCGGTAAAAATATCGATATTGTCTTCGTGTTTCAAAAGACAAACATGTTGGGAAATACGAACAGGGCTAGCGCAAAAAACCTTACTTTGGCACAAAAGTTCAATCGTTTGACGTTTGCGCTTGCTAAAGGTTTTTTCAACCACAGTTCCATCTGGTCGCGTTACTTTATACCGTGCTGGCATCCGTTTCCTTGGCAGGTCTTTACGGCTCATAACCCACTTAACATCGGGGTGCTTCTTAATGCGGTGAAAATCACTCATAAACAAATCCCCCCATTCTTGATTATAAATGGTTGAACTGAATGTGACCTAGCACACCAAACAAACCGCCTTACGATTTCAGTTGATTGGGATGGGGTATCTGTGGCATTCACTGTTATGTTAACGGTGTTAGTAAATGACACTGGAAAAGCCCCGACTTCGCGAGAGTTGGGGTTTCTCATTTTGCAGCCTCTTTATTTGGGTCAGTTCTGTTCGCTGAAATATAGGTATTTAAATCTACACCTAAATATGTCACCTTACGTCCAATTTTCACCCATGCAGGCCCGACCTTTCGGAACCGCCATTGTGCCAGCTTTTCACGGCTTCCAATAACGTCAAGCTCTGGGTCACCTAGAACATAGGCTTGTTCGGGTTTAAATAAATTTATCATTCTTGAACCCCCAAAAACAATTTGTCTAATTGGGATACGCTTAGAATGGTACAACCACCCACTTTTACGGGGGTAATTCTACCATCGTAAATTGCACGATAAATCGTACTACGACTTACATCATAAACATCACATGCGTTTCTAATACGGATTGACCGTTTTGGTTCTTTTTGTTTGGGCATTTTATGCTCCTCTGCCTGTTGAAAGCAAAGGGCCTGCCATGAAACTTTGGCATTTGTTGAAAAACAATTTGCCATTTAAAATTCATGGTGTAGTAATAAATACTACATAGGCCCTTGCGGGTTTTATATTTTCAGGGGCGGCCTAAGTTTCCACGCAGAAGCCGCCCCTGTTCATCTTATATTTCACAACTTACTGACGACACAACATCTTGTTTGTTCCCCTTCCGTTCCATCGTCACGCATTCAATACCATACTGCTTTAACGTCTGACAATACCTAAGTGGTTGTCATTGAAGTAGGTCATGGTATCCGTTTAAGCTCCATGTGATATTATGGTTTACTGAGACGCGCGGGGTCAACATCTCATTGAAAAATTGTTTTTATTTTTAATAATAAATTATTTATTCTGTTTATAATCAATGACTAATGTGAACCATAAATTATGAATCAGCTTCAAAATTAGCTTTATTTTCACATCTTTACCCACCTACCCTACCCGATTTCATCTTCCCAACATCACCCGCCACAAACCCCGACCAGCGTTCCATCAACACGCGCCGCCGTTCCAGCAGGTCAGACCGCGCATAAGCCCGTTCAACATCCGACCCGACCTTATGCGACAAGCTCATTTCTGCCACTTCACGCGATGCATTGGCAACCTCGGATGCCCAATCACGGAATGTAGAGCGGAACCCGTGAACGGTGACACCTTCCACCTTCATACGGCGTAACAGCATCAACATAGCCATATTGGACATCGGTCTGTTGCGTTTCTGGCCTTCAAAAACATAGTCACTTATCACTGCTTTCAGTGAAAGAAGTATCGCCAGCATCTCATCCGTTAGCGGCACACGGTGGTCTGCGTCCGTTTTCATGCGCTGGGCTGGACACGTCCACAGACGGGCGTTAAAATCGACCTCATCCCATTGCATCCCCAACACCTCGGACGTGCGCGACCCTGTTAGGCAAGTGAACATCAAGGCCCTTGCCGCCATAGCATCGCGGGTTTTCAGTTCGGTGTAGAAGGCTGGTACATCTTGCCAGCGCATAGCCGCGTGGTGTTTGGGCTTGGTTTTTACTTTGGGTAATACTCTGGCGTCCTTAATCTCGGTTATCGGGTTTTCACCTGACCTAAAGCCTTTGGATTTCGCCACGTCCAAAACCGTCTTAATGCGCTGGGCAACCCGTTTGGCGGTTTCGTGCTTTTCTGTCCAAATCGGGGAAAGACACATCAAAGCTTCGGGCTGGCCTATCGCATCCACAGGCATCCGTCCGATTTTGGGAAAGGCATAATCCCTAAGTGTGTTAATCCATTGCTGCCCATGCTTGGCGTTCTTCCAAGTGGGCATACGGTCTATATGCACCTGTTGCGCGATTTCTTCAAAGGTCGGGATTTCCTGTCTGGCATTAAAGCGCGGGTTAAGCCCCTGCTTTGCCATGCGGCGATATTCCAACGCCCTGTCACGCGCTTGGGGTAATGTGACAATATCCGCGCCACCTAATCCAAAGTCGGTTCTAAGCGGTGCGCCCTTCTTGTTTTTCTGGCCCTTGACCACAACACGCACAATCCAACGCCGCGCCCCGGACGGGTCTACAACCAGATAAAGCCCATTGCCGTCCCCATGCCTCCCCGGCCCTAGGTTCTCGACCAGCTTCTTTGTCAGCTTTCCTGATAGATGGGTCATTCAAAAATACCACGTTCCATACCACACAGTGAAAGAATACAGGTATAATCGAAAGAAAGCGAGTGAAAAGATAAATGGCATTATTCCCATAAAATAAAGGCTTAAAGCCACTTAGAGTAACTCAACAGCATTGTATAAAAAGGGGAATTGGCGGACAGACAGGGATTCGAACCCTGGAGACGGTCACCCGCCTACACACTTTCCAGGCGTGCGCCTTCGACCACTCGGCCACCTGTCCGTTAGGCGCGGGTTTACACAAGGATATTTGGGCAGGCAAGCTTAAAAGTGCTAGGGCGTAGACCTATAAATCCTGCACCTCTAGCCTTACGTCTTTGCTTTGGCCCGCGGTTTACGTGCAGGCTTGGCCGCTTGTGGTAAAAAGTCATGGGCGTTTTTAATGGTGACTTCACGTTGCGCAAACGGAATGACAATGTTGTTTTCTTCAAAGCGTTTGACGATCTCAAAATTTATATCAGATGCGGTGCTCAACACATAATTTATATCGCGCAAAATACCGCGTAGCTGAAAATCCATCGAGTCAGCACCAAAGCCCATGAAAATCACAGCCGGCTTGGGCAGTTTCAGCACCATCGGGTGCTTATCAATAATCGATAGTAATACGTCTTTGACCAATTCGGGGTCTGTGCCGTATGCCACTCCGACCGGTATTTTAACCCGACCACGCACATTGCCATGTGTCCAGTTTGTCACTGTGCCTGCCACAAGATCAGCGTTTGGGATAATCACCGTGGCCCCGTCAAAAGTTTCAATACTTGTGGAACGCACAGAAACTTTGCGTATGGTACCAGAATAAGCCCCGATCTCAACCCAGTCGCCGATTTTCACCGGGCGTTCAATCAGTAAAATGATGCCCGATACGAAGTTTGAAACAATCGCTTGCAAGCCAAACCCGATACCAACCGACAAAGCACCGGCAACAATCGCAAGGCTGGAAAGATCTAATCCAGTAGTGGTTATGGCCACAAGAGCCGCCAAGAAGATACCGACATAGCCAAAGCCGGTCACAAGCGCGTTTTGCGCCCCGCTTTCAATATTTGTACTGGGGAAAACGATTGTGCGTAACGTGGTTTGCAACAGCCGTGTGATTGTGTAACCGATAAAGAAAATCAGGCCGAAGATTAGAAAGTCGGATATTGAAATTCGGGCGTCCCCAAATGAAACGCCTTCATTCAAAGTAAACCACAAGCCGCTGATATCACTGGTACGAGCCCCCCAGATCAACGCTAAAACCGGGATCGAAAGGGAAATTAAGCTAAAACCCAATGCCACCTTTAACAAGCCGCCCGATGGCCGTTCGCTTATGTCATTCTCGCCCGCTTTAACCGCAGGAACAAGAAAGCCCACCAAAATAGTGTAGGTGAAAAAAACCGTAGCGGACAATGCCAATGTCAAAGACATTGAAAAAACCAGCATTTCGCCTGCATTGGCATAGCCAAATGCGGCTAACAAAGGCCCGCCTAACCCAGTTATATAGCAAGCCCACATATAAATTGCAGCGATGCGTTCGGGGATGCTAACCACATCATCTTCAACATGCAGTAAATGACGATACGCACTAATTTTGCGACCACATTGAAACAGACAATACCCAAGCAGAACAATCAAGGGAAACATGATTGTCGATAAGATGTCGGCTGACCATTCTGCCCCGTCATCCAATCCGCCAACCAAATAACCAACGGCAAGAATACCGCCTATAGCCCAGGTCAGACGCTGGCCTGCAAAAATCAGCTTTATCTTTTCATCCGCGTGCTCGCCGCTAGTATCCCTGTATTGAGGTAGGTTGCGTGCCAACCAGTTTGCACCCAATAACGCCAGACCAGCAGACGGGACAGCATTCATGAACAGGTCACCCCGTTGTGAGACAATATCCGCGATGTAAACCGCGCTGAAGATGCAAATCAAGCCAGTTGCGGGCAGGATAAACACCGCCAGAGACGCCAGTAAACTTTTAACATTACCAAGCGGCGTTGGTTCTTTATCACGTTCATATTGCAAACGGTTTGTGGCCCAGCGGGTTGCAGGCACCATAAGTATCATCCCGAGGGCGACAAGCAGCAGTAAAACCGGTCCGTTTTGCTTGCGCAACTGTGCTAACAACTCATTTTGCCACTCGGTACTGATCTCTGTGCCGAGTGCACTGAKATGCTTGGTKAAAGCCGATATTGCYGYGGAAACAAGCACAGGGTTCAGGGGKGATCTGTTTAWTTGCAGCAAAGCGGTTCTATTACGGCTTCTGATAATCTTATCAATTTCTGCGATTAAAGCATCTGAACGCCCAWAGGCTTCTTGGGCAATGATCAGCGGGGCTTGGGCTTCGGCCCTCTGGCCGTTTAATTCCGCACGTCTTTGCGCCACCAGATCAGACACTTGCGCTTCATTATCCACCCCCGCACCAAGGGCTTCTATCTGTTTTTTAATAATTGCAACACGGCGTGCGCGGGCTTCTTGTGCTTTTAAGGCAGAAGACCGGAACGCAACCAGATCAGAGCGCAAAACCTCTAACGCATCTACAGATGCCTGCCCATCAAAAACAACATCTTCGGCACGGGTTGCCAGTTCGCGGAATTTCTCAACGTCAAACCCTGTGTCGGATGTTTGTGCGAACGTGCCAAAGCTAAATAGTAAAACCAAGCCGATTGCGGCAAAAAAACTGTTAACAGTCCGTTTCATATTGAAACCCTATTCAAAAACAGAAGGAATATCGCTCGATGAGCTTGCAAGCCATTCAGGCACCGGCAGGTTCATCGCTTTCAGGAATGTCGGATTGAAAATCTTGGATTGATAACGGTTGCCGTAATCGGCCAAGATCGTCACAATGGTGTGGCCTGGCCCCATTTCTTTGGCCATACGAATGGCCCCCGCAATATTGATACCAGTTGAGCCGCCCATGCAAAGCCCCTCATCACGCAGCAAATCAAAAATGATCGGCAGGGCTTCCGCATCGGGGATATTGAAAGGCATATCAACCTTCATACCTTCCAGATTAGCAGTGATACGCCCCTGCCCGATACCCTCGGTTATGCTGTCGCCAGATGATTTCAGCTCACCGTTTGCATAGTAATTATACAAAGCCGCGCCATCGGGGTCGGCCAGTGCGATTTTGATGTCTTTGGATTTCTCACGCAGGCCCAAGGCCACGCCTGCCAAAGTGCCGCCTGTGCCCACGGCACTGACAAAACCATCCAGCTTGCCATTGGTTTGTTGCCAAATTTCAACGGCGGTGGTGGTGACATGTATATCTCGGTTGGCAACGTTATCGAACTGATTGGCCCAAACCGCCCCGTTCGGTTCTGTTTGCGCCAATTTACCCGCCAAACGGGATGAATATTTAATGTAGTTATTGGGATCTTTATAAGGCTTTGCAGGCACTTCAATCAACGTGGCCCCTGCAAGGCGAATCATATCTTTCTTTTCCTGACTTTGGGTTTCAGGAATAACAATCACGGTTTTAAACCCCATTGAGGCCCCGACAAGGGCCAGACCAATACCTGTGTTGCCAGCCGTCCCTTCTACAATCGTGCCGCCCGGTTGCAAATTGCCCGATTTAATTGCATCGCGGATGATACCAAGGGCGGCGCGATCTTTTACCGATTGGCCAGGGTTCATAAACTCGGCTTTACCGTAAATATCACAGCCAGTGATTTCAGAGGCTTTACGCAACTTGATTAAAGGTGTGTTGCCAACAGCACTCGGCAGATCAGAAAAAACGTTCATAACAAGTCCATTTCATAAGGTTGCTTATTGATACGCCGCATATCTTTTGGCTTCAACACCGAAAAGTGCGGTTACCATCACAGCATTAACGTTTACGACCAATACCGATTTGCCAGCCCTGCACTGACGCCGCTGATACAGGCACCGATGACAAATACCAGTACTATTTCAGGTGCCGAAATAATTGAAAGATAATCTAATATCCCTTTCCACCAGGATACTAATATATCCTCAAAATTTCGAATGAAAAAATTCTGCAATTTCACAATAACAACCCAACACCCAAACGCTACGGTAGAATAAACCACAAGTAATACTAACCCACGCATCCCCGATACAATCGACCCCATCCCCCCCATGCCTGGGTCAGCCCCGATAGAGCGCCAACCGACCCAAAGCCCGATTGCCGCATTTACGAAATAAATCTTATAATTCAGATAGATCGTCTGTTCTACACTTAAAGATAAGTATGTCGCATATAGGGCCGTAATTGTAAGGAACGCGGCTCCGATTAGCTTGGCGGCTGTGGGCATCTGAATTATCTCCTGCGCATTGTAACTTGGGTTACATCTGTTGTGTCATATTCAAATCCTGCGGCACAAGATGTTAAATAAAAGTTCCACATATTTCTGAAACGCGTATCAAATTGTGTGTTCTCAATATCATCCCACCCGGCATTGAAGCTATCAAACCAACGGCGTAACGTCAGCGAATAGCTTTTTCCGAACTCTTTGGATGTACAAAAAACCAATCCTGATTTTTCAATTTCAACGCGTAATACCGTTGGGCTGGGCAACATGCCGCCCGGAAATATATGCCGTTGAATAAAATCAATGGTTTTACGGTAGTTATCAAACAGATGGTCTGCCATCGTGATCACCTGAATGGTGGCTTGGCGTCCGGGTTTCAGGCAATCATGTACGGTATTAAAATAAGACGGCCAGTATTTTTCACCCACCGCTTCAAACATCTCAATCGAGGCGATGCCGTCATACTGCCCCGCTTCATCGCGGTAATCCTGCATTACAATATCTACCTTTTCGGCAAGTCCCGCCTTGAACATCCGCTCTTTGGCGTAATCATACTGTTCTTGTGAAATTGTCAGGCATTTCAACGATACCCCGCGCTGTCCTGCCGCATATTCGGCAAATCCACCCCAGCCACAGCCGATTTCCAACAGGTGATCCCCTTCCCTCATGCCCATCTCATCACAAATAGAGGCATATTTTCGGATTTGGGCATTTTCCAGACTTTCCTGGCCTGTTTCAAACAAAGCCGAAGAATAGGTCATCGTATCATCCAGCCATCTGGCATAAAAATCATTGCCCAGATCATAATGATACGAAATGTTTTTCCTGGCTTGTTCTTTGGTATTACGGTTCATCCAGTGGCGCAGGCGTTCATACATACGCAACAAACTTGCACCCGGGTATTTCTTGGAAATCTCGGCAAAATTATCAAAGACCAAATCCAGAAACGCCTGCAAATCCGGCGTTTCCCATTGCCCGTCCAGATAAGCATCCGAAAACCCCATATCGCCTTCACGGATCAAGCGTGCCCATATGGTGTCATCCTTTGCGATAATTCGGGCATATTTACCCGCATCAGGGCCGTTGATCCGAAACACACGCCCGTCACACAGCACAATGTCCAAGACCCCTCTTTGCAATGCTTTCAAAGACGCAAAGGCCAATGCGAAATATCGCGGCAGGTCTTCGTGACCCTTTGGTGAGGTAAAAACAGTCATAGCCGTCTCCCTAAGTGCGTTAAGTTTAACGCGCTCACGGGATTTTGCCAAGTTTTGTTTGGCATTGGCTGGCTGGCCTATGAAATTCAGACGGTCAGAGGGTCACGCGCTTATAATACCGCATCAAACGATCGATAACCTGTTTGCAACTATAAGACCCACCTGCATTCTCGAAAAAATCCTGACCCTAGTGTCATGAATATCCCCAAGGTAAAGCTTTTCAAGCTTACCTTTGGGCCAAATCAAGCCAAGCGCAAGGGGGGAGTTATAAGCCCCGTGCAATCGCCCGCATGGCTTCAATATTAGACGCGCTCACACCTGCATCCTTAAACCCGCGATCCGCCGCATTGGTGGCAATCATAACACCAAGGGGCCGGTTGAAATAGATGTATTGTCCATAAACTCCGTGGGCATAAAATTCACCCTCCGTGGCACCTTGTGCAGGGATCCACCACTGGTAGCCATATTTCCGATCACCCTCTTTTGTGTTCGCCGTGGCCTTTGTGGAGGCCCGCAACCATGCCTTTGGTACAATCTGCTGGCCGTTATAAAAACCGTCTTGCAGAACCATCTGGCCAAAGCGCGCATAATCGCGTGTGGTCAGGTTCAAACCGCCCAGCACAAAGGCCACGCCATCGCCGTCGGTGACATAGTATGGTTGTTTTTCAAGCCCCAATGGCTTGATGATTTTTTCAGACAACAGATCAATGATCGTGCGGCCAGAGGCCCCGCGCACCACCATGCCAATGACATGGGTGTCGATGGATACGTATTGCATCACCGTGCCCGGTTGGGCAAAACTGTCTTTGATACTGGCGGCAAAATCATCCAGTGACCCGCCCAGTGCTATTTCGCGCCCCATGCGGTTGATGTCGGAACTTTTGTCCAGATAATCCTCATCAAAAGTCACCCCGCTGGACATCTGCAACACATTGCGCAAAGTCGCCCCTTCATAAGCACTGCCCTTCAGGGACGGGGCATATTTGATGATCGGGTCGTCGATAGAGGCTATTGTGCCCTCTTCCAGCAATATCCCCACAAGGGATGACAAGAAACTTTTGGCAACGGACCATGACATGCGCAGATCATCCGCCTTGGTGTCCATGAAATAATCTTCATAAACCATCTGCCCATCTTTCATCACAACAAGCGATGTGACATCGCGTTCTTTGATCCAATCCTGAACGCTGGCAGGCAATTCCATAGCCGTGCCTTTTGGCAACTCACTGACCGGGCCATCCCCCTTAGCGACAGGCGTATTCAAAAATGCCTCATCCATATGGCTGAAATTATACACGATCTTATCTTCGCTAAACAGGCTGTTCACTGCCAACAAACGGGTGATCTCTTCGCGTTTCCACAGGGCCATAACGCTTAGTGCCAAGGCAAGGACAAGGAAGATGCGCAAAACGATTTTAGCAAGACGGGGCATATGTAACGGTTCCTGTTTGTATGGTGTATATTAATGCTTGCCTAACATCCCGAATGCAAAAAATCACCCCCGCTGGTTCAAAACCTAACGTCATACATACACTCTTGGCAGGAAAAATAAACACAACAACAAAGTGGATCTATCGCGGTTTAGTGCCGCCCCAAGTGCCCATTTAAGCGGCTTTTCCAGCCTAGGGCGTAGCTGTGTTGATAATGTCTCAAAATTTCTCAGGCGAATACCCCCCATCTCTCATGCATGTAAACATGCACTGCCGGCAGTGGAAAGGCGGAAAAACAAATCCAGACGCAAGCGCAGAAACCTCAATTGTGGTGTTGGCACGACCATAACAGAAATTTGCCCCATTGGGCAGCGGGTCTATTGTAGAGGTGCTACCTTGGCCATAAGGAAAACCACTATCTAGAATAAACCCATTCTGCCGTCCAAATTTGATAACTCAAGTATAAAAATACTTGGTCATAGGAAAAACAGCTCTTTAGTCAACTCACCCGTCGGTGAGTTGACTGTTTAGGGTTTCAATTCAGTTGTGGAAGATATTGTTGAATTTTCCGGTACTAAGCCAATAAATCAAACACCTGCCCATCCAGCTGGATGTTAATTTGCGCCTGTCTAAGCACCATCAACCAACGCCCACATGATCTGGCCTGTTGGCCGGTAGATCACGAACGCTTCTTCTACAGCATCATCACCTGAACGCTCGCCTGCGGCGTTTGCGGTGTGGGCGACGTTTACCTGGAACTGGCCAACCGTGGCACCCGCTTGACCAAACAGCAGTACATCGCCCTCAGCCGCGTTGTAGTCTTGTATCCAGTCAGAGCCGTGATCCAAAATGCCAAGGTGGAAGAACCGATCTGCCCCCGCCCCGCCATTGATCCGGTCATGCCCGAAGCCGCCGTTAAGGAAATCATCACCCGCGTTACCAAACACAAGGTCGGATAGCGCAGAGCCCGTGATCACATCATTACCGTTTTGACCTTGCAAAGTGTCTGCACCAAAACCACCTGCGATGGTATCATTGCCGTCTTGGCCAAAAATCTCATCATTGCCATAACCGCCGTCGATACTGTCGTTGCCAGCACCTGCAAAGATCAGATCGCGCAGGTCGGCGGATGTATCACCGCCAAAGATGAAATCATCACCATCGCCGCCGTTCAAGGTGTCGGCCCCATCGCCACCATGTAGCGTGTCAGCACCTGCGCCGCCGATAAGACGATCATTGCCAGCACCACCAAACAGCGTGTCATCACCGATGCCACCTAAGAAATCATCATTTCCATTGCCGCCGAAAATCTCATCATTTTCCGTAATAATCACCCCCGGCGCGGAACCAAAGGAAATAGCTGCCCCGGGCGCAACCGGCCCAGAGGTAATGCGTGCATCGCCGGTTATAGTTGCATCAAAAGCGTTAAAGTCGGCCAGAGTGTTCAAACTCGGCAACGGGTCACCGCCCAATTGCATAACAAATTCTGTGTCCACACCGTTTAAATTAAAGATAAACAGTAAAATATAAGAAGCACTGCTGGCCCCCACTGAAGCACAATTGCCTCTGCGGAAGTTGCGCTGCTCAGTGGAATATTAGCACCACCGACCGTGGCACTATAATCGCTGCTGTCAATGGTTATTCCCGTTGTTATTGGATCAGGGCCTGGTGGTATTGGGTCATACGTATAAGAAAAACCCAGCCCATCAGGGGTAGTAATGTTGAAATCAACGTTTGGCGTGAAGCTTGTAGCCGTATCCGTAGCATTATCAAAAATAATTCTAAACCCAGGTATTGTGTATGTTGTCATGGTAAAATTCCCTAAATTAAAATAAAATAAAATTTATATTCTCGGATATACTATAATATATTATGTAATTATCAAATAATTCCTTACACATTTAAGTGGCGGATTGCTTGAAATACTATGGGTATACAAGGTAATAATACATATCTGGCAAGTCATACACTTACTGGCAAATCATACACTTATACGTGCATTCAGCCCGGAATCCACCTAGATTACGATAGTGATGGCACCACCTAGACCCCATCCAAACCTTATTGTAAAGGAAGCCTATGAGCAAAGACGAAAGCCAGATGACAGATAAAGAAAAAGCCGCGGCAGAGCGCGCTGATCGGTTGCGCAAGCAGTTGCGCGATAATCTGCGCAGGCGCAAGACACAGACACGTGCGCGTAAAGCGGCAGAGACCAAGGGGTAAGGCAATATGGACTCAATTTTGGTGCGGGGCAACGGCCCCTTATCGGGTGAAATCACCATTGCGGGCGCAAAGAACGCGGCCCTGACATTGATGCCGGCCACTTTGCTGACCGACGAACCGCTGACGCTGACCAATGTGCCGCGCCTGTCAGACATCAAAACCACCAATGAACTGCTGTCCTCTTTGGGCACGGAAGTGGCCGTTATGCAAGGCGGCCAGATCATTGTTCTGGACACCCACAAGATCACCAATCACACGGCAGTTTATGACATCGTGCGCAAAATGCGCGCCTCAATTCTGGTGCTTGGCCCAATGTTAGCCCGTGATGGCAAAGCCATCGTGTCGCTGCCAGGCGGTTGCGCCATTGGTGCCCGCCCTGTGGATTTGCACCTTAAAGGGCTGGAAGCCATGGGGGCGGTGATCGAGCTGAAAGAAGGCTACATCCACGCCACTGCCAAAGGTGGGTTGAAAGGGGCTGTAATTGAATTTTCTTTCGCCTCGGTTGGGGCCACCGAAAACATCCTGATGGCGGCCACCTTGGCCAAAGGCACTACCGTAATCAAGAACGCGGCACGCGAGCCGGAAATCGTTGATCTGGCGGATTGTTTGCGCAAAATGGGGGCCCAAATCAGTGGCGACGGCGGCCCTGACATCACTATTCAGG
Source organism: Amylibacter sp. (assembly GCA_016764475.1). Taxonomy (GTDB): domain Bacteria; phylum Pseudomonadota; class Alphaproteobacteria; order Rhodobacterales; family Rhodobacteraceae; genus Amylibacter. The sequence continues at coordinate 4,247 of JAESRV010000038.1, read as the reverse complement.
GTGTTGAAAAACTACACGGTGCCACCCACCCCGTGGTTTCTGACCGCATTGAGCTGGGCACCTACATGCTGGCACCCGTCATTGCAGGGGGCGAGGTTGAACTGATCGGCGGGCGCATCAACCTGCTGGCGGCTTTTTGTGAAAAGCTGGATGAAGCGGGCATTAACGTCACTGAAACCAAACGTGGCCTGAAGGTTACCAATCGGGGCAGTCACATTACCGGTATTAATGTTGTGACCGAACCCTTCCCGGGTTTTCCAACCGATCTGCAAGCCCAAATGATGGCCGCCCTTTGCACTGCAAAAGGCACTTCCGTTCTGGAAGAAACCATATTTGAAAACCGCTTCATGCACGCCCCTGAACTGATCCGCATGGGTGCTGATATTGATATCAGCGGCGGCATTGCCACCGTAAAAGGTGTCAAGAAACTGAAAGGTGCGCCCGTGATGGCCACGGATCTGCGCGCATCCGTATCATTACTGCTGGCAGGGCTTGCGGCAAGCGGTGAAACCATTGTATCGCGGGTTTATCACCTTGATCGCGGGTACGAGCAGCTGGTGCGCAAACTGGCTGCCTGCGGGGCCGATATTGAAAGGATTTCTGAGTGATGGTAAAGGACGCACGATTTGAAGATGTTCAAGAACTGCCCTTGCGTCTGATCGCGCGCGATGCAGATGATCTGGCCGTTATCTCAGCCCTGCTGCAAGATGCGGTTTTGCTGATGAAAGAAACCTCATGGCAGCCGGATGTGAACCGTTTCGGTATGTTGGTGAACCGCTTTCGTTGGGAAGACAAAGCCGATGCGGAACAGGGCAAACGCCCTTATGAACGGGTACAATCCATGCTGGTGATTGATTACGTACAAAACGTGTCATCCATGGGTGTTGATCATACTGACAAAAAACAGATTATTTCTATTCTTTCCGTGGCTTGCGAAGATGATAAGATCACTTTCACCCTTGCAGGAGACGGTGCTTTGTCACTGGATGTTGAATGTCTTGAGGTCACCATGAAAGATGTTACAAAACCCTATGCCGCGATTTCAAAATCCGCCCCTAGACACAATCTGGACTAGTCCCATGCCCGCTTATCTGAACACCAAAGACGCTGATTTTGAAGCGTCATTCGCAGCCTTTTTAAGCAACAAACGTGAATCCACAGTTGAAGTGGACGACACGGTTGCGGCCATTATTGCCGATGTGCGCACACGTGGTGACGCGGCTGTGATTGAACTAACTGCCAAGTTTGATCACTTTGAGCTAACCCCTGAAACACTGGCCTTTAGCCCTGCCGAAATTGATGCCGCCATTGCGAAAGTACCCGAAGCCGAAGCCAAAGCACTGCAAATTGCGGCCGACCGTATTCGTGCCTATCACGCCAGACAACTGCCTGAAGATGCATGGTGGCAAGATGCCTCTGGTGCCTATCTTGGCTGGCGTTGGTCAGCCGTGGAAACCGCAGGTCTTTACGTGCCGGGCGGGCTTGCATCCTACCCCTCATCGGTGTTGATGAACGCCATCCCTGCCAAGGTTGCAGGTGTTGATCGCCTGTGCATTTGCGCCCCCACCCCAAACGGCCAATACAACCCGCTAGTGTTGCTGGCCGCCCGCCTTGCAGGTGTTGAAACCATCTATCGTATCGGTGGTGCGCAAGCTATTGCTGCTATGGCTTATGGCACTGAAACTATTGATAAAGTTGATACTATCACGGGGCCTGGAAACGCCTATGTCGCCGCCGCCAAACGCCGAGTTTACGGCACGGTTGGCATTGATATGATCGCGGGGCCTTCGGAAATTCTGGTGATTGCCGATAAAGATAACAACCCCGACTGGATAGCATTAGATATGCTCAGCCAAGCCGAACATGATAAAGATGCGCAAGCGATTTTGATCACAGATGATGAAGCTTTCGCAGCCAAGGTTACCGCCGCGATTGAAGCCCGTCTGGAAACTTTGGAACGCCGCAAAATTGCCGCAAAAAGCTGGCAGAATTTCGGTGCCGTGATCATCGTTGACGACTTGGATGAAGCCGCAACACTGTCTGATCGCATCGCACCTGAGCATTTAGAGCTTTGCGTCTCAAACGCCGAAGAATATGCCAAAAAAACCCGCCACGCAGGCGCGATTTTCATTGGCCCATGGACGCCTGAAGCCGTTGGCGATTACGTCAGCGGCCCCAACCATGTGTTGCCCACAGCACGCTCTGCCAGATTTTCGTCCGGCTTGTCGGTTTTGGACTTTATGAAACGCACAACTTTAGCCAAGATGACCCCAAATGCACTGGCCGCCATCGGGCCTGCCGCTGAAACACTGGCGCGGTCCGAAAGTCTGGAAGCACACGGCCTGTCGGTTAGGGCGCGGCTGGATCACTTGAACCAAGGCAACAAGGACTGACATGTCGTACCTTACTCATATTGAACTGGATGACACGGGCCTACCTGCCCCTACGCCTGAAGTGGATCAGGAACGTAAAATTGCAATTTACGACCTGCTGGAAGACAATATTTTCGGGTTGCCAGACAAAGACGGCACACCGTCCCCCGCTGGCCCTTATAAGCTGACCTTGTCGATTATGGATAAACGGTTGGTGTTTGACGTGGCGACCGATGCGGGCGAAAAAGCTGCTGAATTTCATCTGTCTTTGTCGCCCTTTCGCGAAACCATAAAAGATTATTTCCAAATCTGTGAAGCCTATTTTGACGCGGTAAAATCCATGCCCGCCGCCCAAATCGAAGCCATTGATATGGGCCGTCGTGGCATCCATGATGAAGGCGGACGCTTGGTGCAGGAACGCCTTGAGGGTAAAATAGAAACCGACAAAACCACAGCAAGGCGCTTGTTCACCTTGATTTGTGTGTTGCATTTCAGGGGTTGAAGCATGGCTGAAACCCCAAGTGCAGTGCTGTTTTGTTGTGATCACAACTCAATCCGTTCACCCATGGCGGAAGCGTTGATGAAAAACCTGGTTGGCACCCAGATTTTCGTGCAATCCGCAGGGGTGAAAAGCGATAGTGACATCGACGGCTTTGCGGTGTCAGTTTGTAAAGAACTGGATGTGGAACTGTCCAAACACAAAGTTCGCTCTTTCGAAGAGCTGGAAGACTGGGGTGAACAGCTGGACAGTTTCGATCTGGTAATAGCCCTGTCGCCAACATCGCACCGACGTATCACCGAACTGACCAAAGATCACGCGGTCGACGTGGAATATTGGGAAACCGCCGACCCGACTAAAGTTGGTGAGACCCGTGACGAGAAACTTGCAGAATACCGCGCGGTTCGCGATGACATTATTTCGAATATCAAACGCCGATTTTTGGAAGTCGACACTTATAAATGAGAAACAAGCACATAGTGTTGGCAGGCGATTCAATTTTCGACAATGACGGATATGTCATTGTCGAAGCTGGTGTTATTGAGCAAATGCGAACGTCATTACCTTCCAGCTGTTGATGGCGATTGTATCCACCATGTAAGCGACCAAATTAAAAACTTAGCCGCAACATGCAACAGACTTAGTTGTAAGTGTGGGTGGCAATGACGCGCGGCAATATACAAACCTATTCGAAAGCATTCAATCAGGCGAAAATTTAACTGACTTGCTAGCCAAACCTCTGACAGACTTTCGCACTGCCTATCGCGCGATGTTGGGTACTATAAAAACAACTAATCTTCGGGTGCATGTATGCACGATTTATACTGCGGTTCCATTCACAGACCCTGTTTGGCGGCAATATGCACCACTTGCTATTGGCCAGTTCAATAATGTTATAATTGAAGAAGCTAACACCTACACTGTACCCGTTCTTAGGCTTAAAAAGATTTGTGTTGAAGAAAGCGACTTTGCAGAAATCTCCCCGATAGAGCCTTCATCACAAGGTGGTGGGCAAAAAATCGTAGACTATATCCTAAGTAAGCTCTAAATTTTGCTATCTACACATGATAAAATTAACCTACCTTAACAAAACACCTGCAAAACCACCCCGACCGTTTCCAGATGCTATACCGACGTAATACCGACGCGATACAGACAGCCATTTCCCCCGAAACCTGTGGCAATTAACCTATGTTAACGCGCTGAAACGCATGCCTGTTACCCTTTTTACTTGTATTTTACCGCAAAGCGCATCATGTAAGCCCGCATAGGGGTGTAACCCCATATAAAGCTGATAAATTAGGAGTAAACATGGCTAAAGAAGAACTTCTCGAATTCGATGGTGTCGTTGTCGAGCTTTTGCCGAATGCGACATT
>JAESRV010000137.1 GCA_016764475.1 Amylibacter sp. | reverse complement strand
GTCGCTGGCACCCCAAGAAAGCGGCTGTTGGTGCAGTGGCAGGTAGCCAACTTCATCTTGCACAATCTTAAAGCCTTCTTCGATCAATGCTTGGCGTTTTACCTGATCTGTTTCAGAGCCGATCAGCTTGGTAATCTCGGTGACCCGATCATTACAGTAGTTGCCCAAGTTGAAAGCACCCAGTTTTTCTTCTTCATTTTGGCAAGAAAGCAGGTTTTGGTACACATTGTGCGCATCAATAGAACCCGGTGTCCAACCTAGCAGATAGAAGCTGGTGTCATAACCGCCCTGTGCCAGCACTTTACCAAAGTATTTGGCTTTTGGTTGTGCCAAAAGATCAATCGTAATGCCAACTTTTGCCATCATGCTTGTAACTGCCTGACAGATTTTTTCGTCGTTCACATAACGGTTGTTCGGGCAATCCATGGTGACGGTGAAACCGTCTGCATAACCTGCTTCAGCCAGCAACGCTTTTGATTTTTCAGGATCATAGGCGTATGGCGTGTTCATAGCTTCTGAAAACCCGTTGATTTGTGGGGCAACCATCAGACCGGTTGGAGTGGCGGCACCACGCATCACTTTTTGGTCAATCGCATCCAGATTGATCGCATGTGCAAATGCTTGGCGCACACGGATGTCTTTGAACGGGTTTTTGCCTTTTACGGATGAATGTAGCAACTCATCACGGCTTTGATCCATACCCAGGAAAATGGTGCGTGCTTCGGGGCCTGCCAATGGGCGAACACCTTCGGCAGCTTCCAGACGTGACCAATCTTGCACGGGAACAGGGTAAACCATATCCAGCTGACCAGAAATCAGGGCCGCCACACGGGTTGCCGCTTCTTTTACAGGTGTAAACTCAACACGGGTGACGTTTGTAGGAATGCTGTCATCCCAATAGCCGTCAAAACGTTCCATGATTGTGCGCACGCCAGGTTGGCGTTCAACAATTTTGAACGGGCCAGTGCCGTTTGAATTGCTTGTGGCATAGCCCGGGTCATTGGCGTTTTTCACGTTGCCCGATGCGGCGGCACCATTTGCCTCTGACCATTCTTTATCCATGATATAAAGGAATGTCATTTCCTGCATGATGATCGGTAGCGGGCCGTTGGTTGTTATAATAATTTTGTGGTCATTGACCTTTTCGATGCCAGTGATCATACCGCCGCGTACTTTTTGGTCAGACCCGTCGGTCAGCGTGCGTTGCCATGAAAAAATCACGTCATCTGCGTTAAAATCATTGCCATTGTGGAATTTCACGCCTTTGCGCAAAGAAATTTCCCATGTGGTCGGGCTGGTGGATTTCCAGGACGTTGCCAGCGCAGGCTGCAATTCAAGGTTTTCATTATACTTTGTCATGCCTTCATAAACATTGCCCAGCAGACCCAATGTAAATGTTTCGTTCAGGCTGTGCGGGTCAAGACCTTGCGCATCACCTTGGTAGGCGTACTTGAAAGTTTCAGCGGCGGCAGGCATTGCCAGCATCGCTATGGCTGCCACTGTGGACAGGTAGGTTTTAAAATTCTTCATTATATTCTCCCTTGTTGATTTAGTATCAGGCTTTGGTCGCTCTGCCCTTAAAAGGCTATTTATAAACGGGCCTGTCGTGTTTTGCTCCATCTCAATGTGTTCATTTGACCAAACGATCAAAAACAAACTTGGGGCATATCAACAGATAACGGACTGACAATCAAATCAATTATTGAAATTGTTTTTCTGTACTAAAATTTAGTTGAAAGCTTGGGATTATATCGGGTAGGGGGATCAAAGGCGCGCAGTATCCGGCCTTTGATCCATATAAGGTTTAAGCTTAGCCGAACGGCCCTTTCAGACCTGCGCCACTGGCTAAAGACGCATATGTATTGCCTGCCTTAACCAGCTTGGCGCCGTAGCGCGATAACAGCTCTGCCTTGCGATCGGGGTTTGTGGTGGCATCTATTGCCCCCCAAATGGCGGCCAATTCTTCTGCTGCTTGGCGCATTTTGCCGGAAAAACCATCGGTTGCGGCGGCGGCTGTTAGTGTATTGCCGGTGACTTTGCCAACGCCGTTCACGGTCAGGGCGCCTGCATTTGTGTAACCATCCGGTAGATCACCCTTCAGATTAGTGACTGATTTGTAGCGGATCACATCCAAGATTTGATCCACTGCCTGTTTGGCACCTTCAACACGGCTGACGTGTTCAGTGTCTGCCGCCGCATGGGGCAACAATTCCATCTTGCCGCAATGTTTCTTTTCCAATGGCAGGTAAGGTACCATCGGCCCTGTAAGGTTACCTGTTTTGGCACATTTGAACAGATCTGCATCAATCGCGGCATAGCGCACTTTGCCAGAGGTCAGTGCCGCATCCAGTGCCGCTGCATCAATCACTTCACCACGGTCGTAGTTCACGATAACCGAAGCGTCATTCATCGCGTTCAAGACATCGGCACTTACCAGTCCCGCATTGGCAAAGCTGTCACCTTTGGCCGCCCCAAGCCCCGTGTGGGGTGACAAAAAGTCAGCGCCAAAGGCTGCTTCAACTGGCGTAGACGCATATTCAAAACCTTCGCTTTCAATCCAGCCCTGATGGGCGGGGCGTGCATAAATCCGCACTTTCATCCCGAAACTTTGGGCAAGAATTGCCACCTCTCGGCCAATGTTACCAAAGCCGATGATGGCCATAGTCTTGCCTTCCAGCTTTTCGGTTGGGTATTCACACAGGTTCTTGCCGGTATCAAAATCCCCTGCACAGACCCGCGCGTGCATGTCGGCGACATCCAGATCAGGGGCAATTTTCAGCATCGCTTTCAGTGCCATCTGTGCCGTTGCACGCGAATTGAATGAAGGGGTGTTCATCAAAGGGGCATCGCCACCATCGCCATTGCCACCACCCCAAGAGGCTGATCCCATGTTGCCGGTGCCAGCACCAATACGAACTCCGCCAAGTGGAAAGTTTGTTTCTGCGGGCAGGAATGTAGCGGCCACGATTGTGGCATCGTACTGATCTGCACCTGCCTCGTTCATCAATTCATCGTGGGTGGACAAGCCGGGTTGATAGAAGAAGTGAACGCCTGCGTCCAATTCACCCGCATCATTTGCAGAACCGTCATGCCAAGAGGCACCTTGCGCCTGGGTATGGGCTTTTACTTCTGAATGATCAGGATTGCCGTTTGCATCAAACTTCAAGCCAACCAGATCGCCGACCAGCACTTTATAGGCTTTCGCAGAATCATCTTGATGTACCCGTTCGCCCGCAGGGGTGGCGGTAGAGGCATAGGTTACACCTTGCCCCGCCAAAGCTTTTTCCAGCACCAGAATTTTGGCGCGGTAATAGCAATATGTCAGGTTTTCCAACAACGCTTTGATGTCATCCACAGGGCGGATACCTCCAATCCATGCGCGGTAATCGCCGGGGGTGCCGGGGAAAGCGTTAACGTAACGGGCCACATCCAGGCCCGCTTCATAATCCCCGTTGGGGTGGGTTAAGCCATCATAGCTAAGGATTTGTTTTGAGGCCGCCAGAATATCTGCGTGCATTGCGGCGTCAGTTATATCGGGGTCTTTGATGGCGATCAAAGTCACGGCAGTACCACGACGGGCCTCATCAGCCACACCCAATTCCAGCAGATCTTGCCCTGCCATCCATTTATTGATGAAATCGCGGTTCTTGCTGGAACGCGCATTCATCGTATCCACATCGCCAACCATTTTGGCGACACGTTGCAAACCAAAAGTGGTTTCAGCGAACGCCAATGTGGAATAGGTGTTGATGATACCGCCCAGCATGGTGTGGGTTTCAGGATCGTAGAGCGGGCCGAGCATCACTGACTTTGCGCCTGACAGCGGCATTTTAGGATCAACAGGCACCACCATTTTCAACTGGCGTGGAATGGCCCATGCCGGGTTTTTTTGGACGTTTTCGATGTGATCCAGTGCCTGCGGTGTCAGGGAAATTGTGAAATAGCCTGAGATACCGCCAACTGCTTTTTGGAAAGGCATGAACATGTTCAGTTTTTTGGTGAACATATCAACTGTGGCCTTGCCCCAAGGCATCGCGCCCAACATGGAGGTGGCGTCAATAATAGCGTGGTGGTTGGCAGGATCACGGTCGACCCAGTCGATCAGGTTCAGCACGTCCTGTTCGGAATATGTGGTGGCACCCGTGGTTTCATGGCCGACACCAACGAAAAGTTTGATGCCCATGGCAACCAGTTCATCGGCTGTTGGGATTGTGCCCTCAGCACCTGTGAAATGCAGGCGGCTTTCATCGCCATTTTGTGCAAAGCGTTGCAGTTCCACAATCTGCGTGCCCCATGATTGGCGGAAAAATCCGCCAGCTTTACCAGCTTCGGTTTCGGGGGCAGGGGTATCAATGAAAACGTGTTGAGTAGGGTCGTTGGCATCCATCATGTGGGCAATGGCTACGGTAAACCCTGAATGCCCACCGCCCAGGCCAACGGCCAGTTTATTGGTTTTTGGGAAATTGAAATAACCGTGGATGGCGGCCATCATATCCAGCAGGATTACATCGGCAGGATAACCGCGATGCATTGAGCGACCGATTTCAGAGGCGGTAAAGGCCCCGATGTCATTGCCCGCATCATCCAGCTTGCGATAGGTTTTTTCCATCCAGTTTTCAAACTGGGTGCGCATCAGACGGCTGTCGGCCTCATCTGTGGTCATGTCCGTGATCGGGCCTACGCCAAAGAAACGGTTTATGGTGCGGGCAGGCGGGCCGGATTTTGTGGCCTCTAAAGCCGCCGCGCGTGCAGATTTCATTTGGTCGATTGACAGCATATTCATAGTCCTTGCAATTTGCCCCGAATATAAGCGACTCAATTCGGGCGATGATCATTCTGGGCAGATCATATGGGCGGTTTGCGCCACATCACATTCCGTTCACGTCATTGCGAGGCGGTTTGCGACTAATTCATACAAAAACGGGCCGCTTGATGGGGCCAGTTTTCATAAATAATAGATGTGTTAGGCTACTTAACGACCAGAACCGGGCATTTGGCCAGAATTTCAACGCGGTGTGAAACACCGCCGCGAAGCATACCTTCCAAATCACCCATGCCGCGAGAGCCGATAACGATCAAGTCTGCCTTATAGGATTTGGCGCGCTCAACAATGGTACGCGCAATCGGGCCTTCTTCGGTTTCCATATCCATTTCTTTCAACCCTGCGGCACGTGCCGCATCAAGGGCTGACGCCAGCAGATATTGCGCACCTTTGCGTAGTAATTCGGCATCAATCGTTGCCATATGTTCTGCTTGGGCAAACTTTTTCAGGCTTTCCGGCAAGCGGTAGGGTTTCACCACATGCAGCAGTAAAACCTTGGCCCCAGAATTTTTAGCAATATCCGCCCCGTAGCTTACACTTTTTAATGAATGTTTGGAGCCATCAACGGCAATCAGTATTTTCTTGATCATTTGGTAGATCCTTTTTTGTACCCATTATTCTGCAACGATAACAATCTCATCATCGGGGATAACTTTTTCAAACCCATGCAGAACCTGTTGCGGTGCTTTTTCAATCGCTTCGATTTCTTTTGCGCTGTGGTGGCAGGAAATAAAGTGACCTTCCTTCAGCTCATATGTGGGCGCCGTGACCCTTTCACATGTGCCGCTGATCGCAATAGGACAACGGTTAAAGAACGGGCAACCGACGGCAGTGATTTCAACACCGCGTGCGATACCCACAGCCATTTCACGTTTCTTCATCGTCTCTTCCAGCCAACCGATGCGCATTTCAGGCACCGAGCTGATCAACAGGCGTGTGTATGGATGGAAAGGTGGTGACAACACTTCGTCAACCGGGCCTTGTTCCACAATTCGACCTGCGTAAAGCACAACAATTTCATCGGCAAAAGAAGCAACGGTTGATAGATCATGGGTGATGAACATAAAGGACACGCCGGTTAGATCACGCAAGCGTTTCAATAGTTTCACCACGTTTGAGGCCACGATACTATCCAATGCCGAGGTCACCTCGTCACACAACATCAGCTCAGGCATTGCTGCCAGTGAGCGGGCCAGATTGATCCGTTGTTTTTGGCCGCCCGACAGCTCGGTAGCGTAGCGGTTTTCAAACTCTACGGGTAATTCAACCAAGCGCAGAATTTCCGCCACTTTTTCACGTTTTGCTTTGCCAATCAACAAGTCGTCACCATCTCCACCGAGGAGAATATCGTTACCTGACCCACCGTTTAATATGTCATCTCCTTCATTGCCATTTAGGGTGTCATTTCCATTCTCACCAAATAATTCATCGTTACCTAGGTTGCCAGAGACATCATCATCTCCATCACCAGCATATATAATTTCATTATCAACATTGCCTACATAAGTGTCGTCAGCTGTAGAAAGGCTAAGAGAACTTCCTCCCTCATTCTCTTCATCAGGAATTAGCTCTTCATACCCATTTATAGTGCTGATTTCCAAATTGTTGGTGAGTAAATTTATGCCACTAGTTTGTTGAGAAGCTGTATCTGGATATATTACTGTAATGAACCGCCCCAGGTTTGCCGGAGGCTATTTGGTTTAAGTTATGCAACTCTGGGGATTTTGTCCAGTGCTGCGTAGTATAGTTCTTCTGCTTCGGCT
>JAESRV010000089.1 GCA_016764475.1 Amylibacter sp. | reverse complement strand
GCGACATTTATCTCTTGTCCTGATCGCGCCGCCATCTGATCAATCAGACGTCGCAGAACGTCGGTTTTTCGTATTGGTAGAATATCAACGACATCGCGCTCGACAACAGAGTCAATGTAGTCACGATACTGGCGGTGCCGTGGGCGAAGCAAGAGCTGGCGTATCTCTGGATATCCACCCATAAGAATTAGATTAATATAATCACTGCGAGACAATGCATCGGGGGTTTTTAGTTGCGCTAGTTTCGGCTCTTTTTGAATGGCCCAGTCGAGTATATGCTGCGGTTCGCTCCGGTTGATTTCGACGGCAGAAAGCGGCCAGAGTTTCAAAGTACGCATTCGGCCGGCAAGCGAGTCAGCAATTTCCGCGCTTGTGAAAACGTTCGATGAGCCAGTGAGGACAAACTGTCCTTTGCGCCTGTTTGCGTCAACAATTCTTTTGATYGAAAGGGACAAGGATTTTGAACGCTGTGCCTCATCTATGATCAAAGGTGCATTTCCCAAGTCGCTTGTTAAACTTTCAAGCTGCCCTTGGGGGTCTGCCTCGATAGCTTCGAGCAAGGCCTCGTCGTCTAATGTTATAAACTTTCCCTCATGRAATAAGTCGCGCACGAGTGTCGTTTTGCCGACTTGGCGTGATCCGACAAGGTTGACAATGCGCGAMGAGGTAAGTGCGTCCGTTAGCTCTTGCGAGAGGTGTCGTGGTATGTAGTCATCCGCAGCGTTTGCCATAGGTATCCTTCCCACCATAAAACGAGYAGGTGTGTYGTGAAATTACTATTAGAGYTCTGTTGAAACTACTATTAGAAAGTTCACGCTTTGTCTACTAGCGTTAACCCGCTAATCTGCRYGTCGAGAAATAGATCAAGCCAGYATCAATAACGCGACGGTYYTAAGTTAGGGCTAACTTTGGCAAACCRATGGCCCATGATAAAARRTGAMAGGTGRSCGYRGTACATCGAAAAATGCTTCAAGACGCTCAGCATTTTTTNCCACCATCTGATATAAAACCCTGGACAATTTAAGATATAGTCCGAGGTTTCCTATCATACATATAAGTCACTGCTAACACTGCGCGGCAATTTTGTACAACGCGTTCCCGCTTGCTTGGAAAGATTGGACTCGATCCAACATTCTCACGCTTGATTACGTCAAATTCCACACGGCTTGCCCCGCCTGAAAGTAGGGAAATTCCTGTAAAACAACGGTTCAAACAGCGATAACACGACCGCCTCTCTCATTCCCGCAGGAAAAGGTTTGAATGTCACAGCCTCAAAACCCGTTGTTCTGAGCTTTCCTAAGTGGAGTTTATTGTAGGGCAATTCGAAGGGGTTTAGTCTAATAATGTGCGAGATACCCGCCATCGACTGCCAACACTTGGCCAGTCACATAGGAGGCTTCGCGTGAGGCAAGAAACAGTACCGCGGGTGCCAATTCTTTTGGCTCACCCCATCTTCCAATTGACGTTCTGCGTTTGAGCCAAGCATTTAACTGGGAATCCTGCGCAGCTTCTTGGTTTGGTTCCGTTTTGAAAAACCCTGGCGCGACAGCGTTTACATTGATTCCGTGCGGCCCAAGCTCTGCTGCAAGAGAGCGGGTCAAACCATTCAGACCTGATTTTGCCATGGTATAAGCTGCATCACCTGCTTGGGCGATCATTGATGCAATGGAGGAAATATTAATAATCCTGCCCATACGTTGTTCGGCAATCATTTGCTTACTTGCTAGCTGGGCAAGATAAAACGGTGTTATCAGGTTGCATTCAATGAGGTGTTGAACCGCGTCTGGATTAAGATCGAAAAATGGTCTCCGGTCACGCAAACCTACGTTGTTCACTAAAATGTCAAGAGACTTATACTCTTCTTTAATACAGTCAAATGCGGCTGAACAAGCCTGCCGATCAGAGACATCAAATACACATGGAAACGCAGTTCCACCTCCATTGTTGATAATTTTTACAGTTTTGGTGACGGTTGATTCAGATCTTCCGTTGATTAAAACCTGTGCTCCCGCTCGTGCGAATAGGCGAGCCACTTCAAATCCCAGCCCGCTTGTACTTCCTGTAATGAGAGCCGTTTGCCTCCTAAGCGAAAACAATTCATCCGATGACATCGGCAATACCCTCTCAATTCAAAACTTAGGCTACTTTATCAAGCTTATTCATGTTTGCATAGAAAATCTCCTCTGCTTCTTGTGGCGTGACGTATCCAATAGTGCTGAGCAGACGCTCGGTGTTGTACCAGTTCACCCATTTTAGGTTTCCCATTTAACTTGCCCCGCGGCTTTCCACGGACCAAGGAAGTTGATGACTTCGGTTTTGAATAAACCAATCGTGCTTTCGGCCAGTGCATTGTCCGCTGCCCGGCAGGTGATTGCATCGCAATCATCGAGAGGGATAACTGTCCCCGACGCTACCCACCGATGGATCGATACCTAACGCAGGCTTTCTTGCGCCGTTCTTTTACGTTTCCCTCTTCTACGCGGCCGTAATTGGGTACGTGGTTTTTGGTGAAACAATCACGATCTCCGTTGCCGCCGGGATTCTGATGATCCTCGGCGCCATTTAAATTACAGCTGTCAAGCGATGCTCGGCATCCTCATTATACCAGCCTCTATGGATAAGATTGGTGGGCTGGTTTTCTGCTGACCTTGGTTCTTTTTTTATTCAATTCATACAATGCCTTATTACTTGTTGCATTTGTTGTGGGTCCACGCGTTAAAACAACAAGACCCAATATCTGCTCAATAATTGACAACCTCTTGCCCGTGGTTACCTTCAAAGTCTTCCCATTCAATACCGACCGCCCTTGTATAGCTGCTTGGGTGGCATGATTTACTTGGGATAACGAAGCTCGGTACTGGCCCTGGGCCGACTGGGCGCCAACTAAACGCACCTTGTTGGCTGTATGTGCCAACTTGGATATGTGAACTTTCACGGCATGTATCATCACGGCCTTGTGGTCCGTGGCTGTAACTCATAACGTTCCAGACCTTGATAGACCGGACGAAATCAAAGGCTGGATCAGAAATATCAATATCGGCTCCGTCGCCGGCAGCAATCTGCTTGGCAATCGCATCAGCAATGCCTTCGTTTGGCCGATAGACAAGAGGGATAATGTTTGCGCTTTCTGGTCTGCTTTGCGGATATTGTTGTTGGCCTTCATGCTTCGCAAGAAGCGCACGGAACGTTTGATTGCCAAATGGATCGGTTGGCACGTTATTGTATGCAAGACCCATTGGGCATCGCCAGATTTGCAGGGGCGGCTCAACAGGCCAAGGCGTGATACGTCGTATGAACACAGCACGGGCATGTGAACATTCGGCAGACGCAGGCCAACCACCAGATAAGCACAACAGAATGGCGCAATCTACAGGGTAAGCTAATGCCATGTTAGGCGTAGAAAAAGTTGCGATTGCAGCGAATCCGACTGTTGCCGCTGTTGTTAGAAGTTTCTTAATCAATGTGGTCTCCTCACCGTATTTCTATTTTAAAGTGTTGAAGTGATAAAATAATCGCGTCGACGCGACAGTTCCGCATTACTCCATTAGATTGCGTTGCTTAAAATAAGTAAAACCTCAGATTGAAGACCTTCAAATCCTATTTCGCTTGGCACCATTTATGAAATGCAATTCCAAAGGGTTAGTATCTCCTTAAAAACAAAGAGATACAGAATTTTATCCCGCATTCTTGGCAGCGATTGTGGGGAGTTGCAATCGAAAATACCATACATTAAAGAATAATGTACATTATACCTTTTTGTACACTATTCTATATTGACACTGTGGGCTTTATGAGWGATTGCAAATTGTATAAAAGTTAGYTCATGGAGAGCTAACTGAATGCTGATATTGAAGCCAAATAAATTGATTACAATGCGAGAGCTRCGCGAAYTRATCGCGCAAAACATCAAGCTTCAATGTCGGTACGATTTGGTTGGATACGCTCCTGATGGTTGCCCTCGTTATACCCTTCACTACATTTACCTCGATCCCAACGGGCATAAATTCGAGCGGCCGCTCAAAAGTGCGCGCGGCGGGGAAACCAAGCGTATACTCAGCCTCTGGCCAGGCTTGGTTAAGCACCACGAAGAATTGGGCGTTGGCGGCGACATTACTATCGAGTCTGGTTATATTTTGTCCTGCGGCGAGTTACGCGGACGTAATGATGTTCCGCTCGGGCGACAAAGTAACAACTAACGGTTGGACTTTTCACGGYAMRCCKCCAGAAAAYGTYRAMCAACWTGACCAAWCYGAMACAACRGTTTCAACCCRTTCTRAAACACGCCAAACGCGGGCMTCYACWACKGTAGGRCRGCCTGCCGTTATGAGCGCAATTTTGCGAACTTCCACACGGCACAGACGCAATCGTGCTGTGCACGCAGTTGGCCTCTCGCRWGRCCAGTGGCACACSCTATTCCGTTCATTRATCCARGCTGAAAGYGCGTTTAATCCAAATGCGCGMAGCCCCAAAGGGGCGATTGGCCTTGGRCAATTAATGCCKGCAACTGCRCRRACMTTGGGYGTCGATCCACACAACATGGMAGAAAACCTTGATGGGGCCGCGAGATACTTTCTAACCCAGCTMARYAAGTTTGGCTCGGTCGAACTCGCACTTGCMGCATACAACGCAGGGCCGCACCGCGTCGAAGAATATAGCGGTGTGCCCCCTTTTCGTGAAACCAGAAATTATATTGCCCGCATCAATCTCCTTTCGGGTGGATTGGGCGGCTTTCAAGTCGCATCAGCAAATTAAGTGACACCAACCAGTGACGCCGGACGCTTTGCGGTGGTGTTCAAATACACAAAGGGAAACCCATGAACAACAGAATTTCGAATAAGCTGATCTTGCTTACAACTCTTGCGGCAACAGCAGCATCTACCGCCAACGCGCAAGACCTATCACCCCTTCAAAACATGCTGGAAACCGTAGAGGCGGCTTTGACCGGCCCTATCGGGATTTCAGTGGCTACATTGGCGGTTATTGGGACAGGCTTTATGTGCATGATGGGTCGATTGAATTGGGGGTGGTTTGCCTCCGTTATCATCGGGATCGTTTTGATCTTCTCTGCCGGTACCATTGTAGCAGGGTTCGCATAGAGCCATGGCAGAACGTTCTCCACTCTTTCTCGGCTTAACACGCCCGCCAAAGTATCTTGGCCTCCCTGTTGGATACTTGGCGGTGCTGAGTATGGGGATTGTTCTGCCTTTCATTTGGACCAAATCGTTTTGGTTATTCTTGATAGGGCCAATTGCCTATCTCATTATGTGGTTCGTTGCTGACAACGAGCCGAAGTTTTTCGAAGTGCTGCGCGTCTCATACGGGAAAGTGCGTGGGACAAAAAACCGTTATTTTTGGGGAGGGGATTCCTTTGGCTCTTGATGCGGAAAATGTAGGGCGTCCTACAGCGGCGTTACTGTCAGTGGGTGGAGAGACTTTTGCGAACGAAAGCTTTCTGTCCCAACACATGCCGTATCTGACCTATGTAGACGACAACATAATGATGCTCAAAGAAGGCGATTTACTCGCCACTTTGCGCTTGGATGGCGTCAATCCTATGACCACTCAAGACGGTGATCTGGATGCCTTGAAGAAAGCGGTTGCAGCAATTGTTGCAATCACAGGAAATTCGTTCGGTTTTTATGTCCATAGAATTTCCGTGCCACAAAAACTGGATATGAACCCGGTTGAGGGTGACAGTTTTGCAGCGGCGATAGACAAAGCATGGCAGAAACACATAGCCGAACTCGGCCCCAAAAAACGCACTTTATACCTTAGCGTCGTTCGTAGGCCGAATATCTCGGCGAGACTGCCAATTCTGCGAAAGTTCGCAACACAGAACTATTTGAAGGATCGCCACAACCGACCGCAGCAACTTAACGAAGTGGTCAATTTTTTCAAAGAGGCCCTTTCTGGCGCGAAACCTATCAGGCTTACCCGTAAGGGCGGGGAATGGCTCGGCTATTTGGGTGCGCTGAATTACGGAACATTTACGCCAATTGCCGAAGGCAAAGGCATGGTATCGCTTGCGGTTCAGGCAAGCAATTGTCGCGCTATATTTGATGGTGATCTGGTGACCATAAGAGATGAAGTGACAGGTAAGCTGCGCTACGGGGCAGTGTTCGCAATGAAGAACTACCCTGCCATTACAGATGTAACGATGCTGGATGGTTTGGATTTGCCGGTTGATGTTGTSGTRACAAATACCTTCACRCCCATTCCAAATAACATAATGGCCGAACGCATTCAGCGCATTATCAGGCAAATGAGGGCGTCAGATGATGCMGCCGTTTCTTTGCGTGATCAGCTCGARCAAGCGGCGGATGATCARGAGTCAGGTCGTATCGCTTTCGGAAACCAYCACTTATCSGTGGCTGTCTATGCWGACACCAAAGAAATATTGGAAAAAGCSGTTGCCCARGTTAARCGGGTTACGCAGGAAGTATCTGCGGTCGTGGTTCGMGAAAACATGGCRTTGAAAGCGACCTATTTCGCGCAACATCCTGGAAACTTTAGCTACCGCGCCCGTGCCACACCAATATCATCTGTAAATTTTGCAGATTTCGCAGCGTTACATGGCAGTGTTGAAGGGCGGCCCGGCGAAAAAAGCCCTTGGGCTGAAAATGTGACAGTGTTTCCTACTGTTGGATCCTCTGGGTATCGGTTTAATTTTCACTTGGGCGGCGATCCCAACAAGGAACCAACCGCAGGTCATGCCATTGTTCTTGGAA
>JAESRV010000071.1 GCA_016764475.1 Amylibacter sp. | reverse complement strand
TTTGACTGCTTTGGCTGAAAGCTTGGCCGCACCTTTTGAGGATGCGGTGAAAATTCTGGCAGAAGTGCAGGGCCGTGTGGTTATTTCGGGCATGGGCAAATCCGGGCATATTGCGCGCAAGATCGCGGCAACCATGGCCAGTACGGGTACGCCTGCACAGTTTGTGCATCCAGGGGAAGCCAGTCATGGCGACTTGGGGATGATCACTAAATCTGATGTTTGCATTATGTTGTCAAATTCCGGCGAAACGGCGGAACTGGCGGATGAGATTGCGCATGCCAAGCGGTTCAAGATACCGCTGATTGCGATTACCAAGAACGGGAAAAGTTCGCTGGCTAAGGCGGCGGATGTAGCACTTGTTTTGCCTGATGCGCCCGAAGCGTGTGGCATTGGGATGGCGCCGACAACATCAACCACGATGCAACTAGCCTTGGGGGATGCGTTATCGGTGGCCTTGATGCGGTTGCACGGGTTTGATCGGGACAGCTTTTTGGTTAACCACCCTGGTGGCAAGCTGGGATCGCAACTGTTGAAAGTTGAAAGCATTATGCATTCGGGTGCGGCTTTGCCTGTGGTGGAAAAAGCAACCGCGATGAGTGAAGCTTTGCTGGAAATGACCGCCAAGGGTTTTGGCGTGGCCGCTGTGGTAGCGGACGGGCAGTTGCTGGGCATTATCACTGACGGCGATTTGCGGCGCAATATGGATGGGTTAATGGATCATACGGCGGGTTCTGTAGCAACGATGGGGCCATCAACAGTGACGCCTGATATGTTGGTGTCAGAAGCTTTGGGGATTATGAACCGGCGGTCAATTTCCGCATTGATGGTGGTGGACGGGGCTGGGGCCTTGCAAGGGTTGTTGCATATCCATGATATTTTACGGGCAGGGGTGGTATGAAAACGGCGATTGTAATTCCGGCGCGTTTTGCGTCAACACGTTACCCCGGCAAGCCGCTGGTTGTGTTGAACGGGCCTGACGGGGCCAAGTCGTTGATCCAGCGCAGTTGGGAAGCGGCTATGGCTGTTTCGGGCGTGGATGCGGTTTATGTGGCTACCGATGATGAGCGGATCAAGGCGGCGGCAGAAGCGTTTGGGGCCAAAGTTTTGATGACGCCTAGCAGTTGTGCCAATGGTACGGAGCGTTGTGCGGCGGCATTGGATGTGATGGGTTGGGAACCTGATTTGGTGGTGAACCTGCAAGGTGATGCGCCTTTGACACCTGCCTGGTTTGTCTCTGATTTGATTGCAGGGTTTCAGGCGGATCCGTCTGTGCATGTGACCACGCCTGTTTTGCGCTGTGATTTGCAGACTTACAGGAACTTTGTCGAGGATCGCAAACATGGCCGTGTGGGCGGTACTACGGCGGTGTTTGATGCGCATATGAATGCGATGTATTTTTCTAAAGAGGTGATCCCCTATGTCGGGGCTGATCTGGTTGAGGGTGATGAAATTCCTGTTTTCCACCATGTGGGCGTATATGCGTATCGGCCTAAAGCCCTGCGGGAATATGCCAACTGGGCGGTGGGGCCGTTAGAGCAGCTTGAAGGTTTGGAACAGTTGCGGTTTATGGAACGTGGTGTGCCCGTGCGTTGTGTTGAAGTGGACGGGCAGGGCCGTGTGTTTTGGGAATTGAACAACCCTGAAGATGTGCCGCGCATTGAAGCGGTTTTGAACGAAGGATTTGGATCATGAAAACGGTTAATGCAGGTGGGTTGAAAATCAGCAACGAGATGCCTTTCACATTGCTGGCGGGGCCTTGTCAGTTGGAAAGTCTGGATCATGCGCGGATGATGTGCGAACGGATTGCGCAGGCGTGCTCTACCACCAACACGCCGTTCATTTTCAAGTCGAGTTATGACAAAGCCAACCGTACCAGTGTGGATAGCGAACGTGGTCTGGGCATGGGTAAAGGGTTGGAAATATTGGCCGCGATCAAGGAAGAGTTTGGTGTGCCGGTACTAACCGATGTGCATGAAATATCGCATTGTGCGAAAGTGGCGGAGGTTGTGGACGTGTTGCAAATTCCCGCGTTTTTATCACGCCAAACCGATTTGCTGCTGGCGGCGGGTGAAACGGGGAAATGTTTGAACGTGAAAAAGGGGCAGTTTCTGGCACCCGGTGATATGGTGAATGTAGCGGCTAAAATCGCCTCAACGGGGAATGAGAATATCATGCTTTGTGATCGCGGCACCAGCTTTGGCTATAACATGCTGGTCAGCGATTTTCGTTGTATTCCGATTATGGCGCAAACGGGTTATCCGATTGTGTTTGATGCAACGCATTCTGTGCAGATGCCAAGCGCGCAGGGGGCAACGTCAGGCGGGAAACGCGAGTTTGTACCGCCTTTGGCGACGGCGGCCGCAGCTATTGGGGTTGCTTCGATCTTTATTGAAACGCATCAAGACCCTGACAATGCGCCTTGTGACGGGCCGAACATGGTGCCGGTGCAGGAATTGCAGGGGTTGATTGAGAAGTTGTCGGCCCATGATCGGTTGGCTAAGGGGCTTTAGGCTGGTGTTTGTGAAATATTTTTCTAAAATACACTAAGTTTTAATTCACATTTGGTTTTCTAAGCCTGACTTTGGAAAGCTGGATATGTAATATGCGTGCCTTGCGGCTAAAGAAGCGACCAACAGCGGCATCTTGGCGAATGGACGAAACCTTCGCCCGTCTTGCGGCTTAAAGTCGAGCAGACATATTCGCATTGTGGCTTAGGAAAGTTTTGCGGCAGAACCAAGCTAGGCAAAGTGGGTGTTTGCATCTGACTGCCCCTACAAAATTTCATGCGACATATGTGGAAACCCATCTGGCCGATATGATTTTGCGTGCGGTTTGGCAGGTGGATGCGGGAATTCGGTTGGTTCGCATTACGGTTTAATACTGGTTGTGCTATCGGATTTGAGTTAGATTGAACGAAAAGCAGGGTAATCGAGCATAATGACCGCAAAAACATTCCATCAACGCCTAACGGGCCAGGTGTTTCCCAAGGCATGGCATAAGCTGGCCGGGTTTGATGTAGCCGCTGAAACGCCGTTTATTCTGGACATTGTTCCGATCGGGGATTTTTTGCATGTTTATGTTTCATCGCGGGT
Organism: Amylibacter sp.; assembly: GCA_016764475.1. Lineage (GTDB taxonomy): Bacteria > Pseudomonadota > Alphaproteobacteria > Rhodobacterales > Rhodobacteraceae > Amylibacter. Next base: position 3,656 of record JAESRV010000071.1, on the reverse strand, counting down.
GTTGGTTGACGGGTTTCAAGACCGTTTGAAATTCAAAGAAGGTCAAGATACCTTACCTGTTGAAACCATGCGCCCTGTGCCGCGCGGGCTGGATATTACTTTGGTGCGAAAAAACGCCCATACAGCACAAAACATAGTTGTAGAGCTGGATGGCAAGTCTGTTGATTTGCAAATCAATCCCAGCCTAACCGAAGAGTTTGCAGGGTTGAACACGGTGTTTTTATCTGAAGTGGAACCTGATGCACAGACGTTTAAAGACTGGCTGGCCTATCATTGTGATCAACACGGGTTGGAAGCGGTTGTGATGTTGCGCCGCTGTGGCAAAAACTGGCCCGGCAGATCAGCAATTAACCGATTGATGAAAGCGGCAGARACAACGGACGGGCTGAAATGTTTTGCGCTTTTGGATTGCAACCTGCCATTGGGGCATCCGAAATACCCAAGTYTGCTAGACCGCCATACCACGCCTGATGGGCCGGGCAAGGCGTTGTTGGATCCTGCGGTGCCTGATCCTTATGGCTCTGCCTTGTACGAGATCGGTATTATGGACGCKGTGCGSMGGCGCAGTTTCGATGGTGCGCGGGCGGCGGTGCATATGGGGATGTCTGATTTATTGTTGCGCGGSGCAGGCGGGCAAACGGTTTTTGACGCTGCCGTGGCCAGTGAAACCTATCTGAAGTTCTACGGTAAGTTGGCCTATCCGTTTTCCTATCGCAAACCTAAGAAGCCGCATTTTGCGGATCATACCTGTACCAGTTTTGACGGCAGTCGCGGATCATATATCTGGGCGATCAGCCGGGCTTTCATGAAACGCGATCCTGCGTTGCGACCGTTTAGGGCATCCATGATTGACCCTGATCCTGTGAGCGAAAGCTTCAGCTATTGGCGCTGTATGGGGGTGCGGTATCTTGATCTGAAGATCGGGCAGATTGTGCCCAAGGCCTCTTTAGTGCTGGATCAGGGGCTTTGTGATATTCTGGCGGATCAGTTTGATCATGCGACCAAGCGGCCACCTGCTGTGGCGAAGAACCATAAAACCGGTACGCAGAACAAAAATATTCTGCTGGTGACGACGATGAAAAACGAAGGGCCGTTCATGCTGGAATGGCTGGCTTATCATATGTCGATCGGGGTGACGGATTTTGTGGTTTATACTAACGATTGTACCGACGGCACCGACACGATGTTTGATCTGCTGGATAAGAAGGGGATCGTGCAGCATTGCGAAAACCCGTACCGCGAAACTGGGCAAAAACCGCAACATGCAGCATACTTAGCGGCACAATCTACCGCAAAAGCTGAAGCGGCCGACTGGATTATGTGCATGGATGTGGATGAATATATCAACATTCATGTGGGCGATGGCACGTTGCATGATTTGTTCAAGGCGGTGCCGCAGGCGAATGTGTGGTCGATGACATGGCGGTTGTTTGGCAATGCCGAGGTGGATTTGTTTGAAGACAAGTTCATTACCGAGCAGTTTTTTCGCTGTGCGCCGCATATCTGCCGCAAGCCGCATCAGGCGTGGGGCTTTAAAACGATGTTCCGCAATAACGGGTTTTACAAGAAATTCGGGGTGCATCGGCCTGTTGGGTTGCAGCCGCAATTCAAGGAACATATTCATTGGGTGAACGGGTCAGGGGCGCGGATGCCTGAAAATATTTTACGTACGGGCTGGCGTAATACCACTAAATCTTATGGCTATGATTTGGTGACGCTAAACCACTATGCGCTGCGATCATGCGACTCTTTTCTGGTGAAGCGCGATCGCGGGCGGGTGAACCATGTGGACCGGGATCAGGGCATGGCGTATTGGTTTCGGATGAATAATAATGCCGAGGAAGATCGCTCGATTTTGAATAAAATCAAACGCGCCCGCGCGAAGTTTGATGAGTTGATGGCAGACCCTGAAATAGCTGCACAACATGAATTGTGCGTGAAAGCGCATGTGCAGCGTATTGGCGAATTGAAACAGCGGCCCGATTATATGTCAATGTACGAGACGTTGAAATCGGAACGTATGACCAAACTTTCAAGGCTGCACGCGCATTTCGGCAGTGCTATTTTTCTGCAAGGGCCGGAAGCGATACCGCTGGATTATCCGCTTTTGGACGGGGTGGAATTGTAGATGAAGTACCTGATGATCACATCAATGCGCAATGAAGCCCCTTATATTCTGGAGTGGCTGGCCTATCATCGCAGTATCGGGGTGGATGGGTTTTTGATCTATTCCAACGATTGTGAGGATGGCACCGATGCGATGCTGGATCGTTTGGACGCACTTGGGGTGATAACACACGTGCGTAATGACAAGATCACCAATGCAGGCGTGCAGTGGACGGCTTTGAAGCGGGCTGACAAGCACCCGATGAAGGCGGACGCGCAGTGGTTGCTGTTTGCGGATGTGGACGAATTTGTGAATGTCAAAGTTGCGGGGGGGCATCTGGATGATTTACTGACTGCCTGTCCAGATGCCACGGCTTTTGCCTTGATGTGGCAGATGTTCGGCAATGACGGGCGCATTGAAATAGAAGATGCGTTGGTGATGGATCAGTTCACCAAATGTGCGCGGTTTCCATGCTATCTGCCGCTGACCTCTTCTATGTTCAAGACGTTGTTCAAGAATGACGGCTCTTATGAAAAGCTGGGGGTTCATAGGCCCAAGAAGCGGGTGGAAAAGGATATGTCTAAAATTCACTGGGTGAACGGATCAGGGCAACCGCTGGGGCCGCAATATGTGGATCAGGCGGCGTTTACTTATGGGCCTGCGGGGGGCGTTGAACTGGCATGTATTAATCACTACTCTGTTAAGTCCGCGAAAGCGTTTCTAGCTAAAACACAGCGCGGATTGCCCAATCGGGCGGATAAAAAGATTGATCTGGATTATTGGGTAGACCGCAATTTCAACCATGTTGAGGATGCCAGTATTTTGCGCATGTCGGATGCGACGAAAGCGGGGATGGCAAAATGGTTGGCGGATGATGCATTGTGCGACTTGCACCAAACCGGCCTGAAGTGGCATGTGGATTGTGCAAACGCTACATTAAGCGATATGGAAGGCATGCGGTTATTTGCGCGTATTGTCAGCTTGACGCGCACGGATTTGGAACCGCGCATAGCGATGGGTCTGGGGCGGATGTTGATTAAAGGGCGCCAAAGGGAAAAGGCGTGCAAAGATGCTGAAAAGGGAAAGCGATAATGCGAGTGTTTTTAACTGGGGGCGCAGGTTATATCGGCAGCCATACTTTGCTGGAGGTTTTGTCTGGGGCGCATGAGGTTTGTGTTTACGACGATTATTCCAATAGTGCGCCCGAAGCCCTGAAGCGGGTGGAACGGTTAAGCAACCGGACATTTCAGGCGGTGACAGGGAATATTCTGGATCAAACATCGCTGGCGAGTGCCTTGGCTGATTTCCAACCTGATGTGGTGGTGCATTTTGCCGGTAAAAAGGCGGTGGGCGAGAGTGTTGTAAAGCCGCTGATGTATTACGAGAATAATGTTGTTGGTACACTGTCGCTGTTGCGCGGGATGGAGGCGGCGGGCTGTACGCGGCTTGTGTTTTCACAATATTATTTTTACCGCAACCCGTGAAGCGTTTGAAGAAATAGCATTGGCACCTCAAGACTGTGAAATTATTGGTCAACTTCACCCTTATC
>JAESRV010000070.1 GCA_016764475.1 Amylibacter sp. | reverse complement strand
GCATGGAAAGAAATTGATCAGTTTCTAGCCCTTTAGTAAGATCAATGCAGCGGCATGGCTTCGCGCATCACCCGCCGCGATGACCTGCCCGCCCATATGCGCCGGCCCGCCTTGCCAGTTTGTGACAATACCGCCTGCGTTTTGTACAACTCCAATGGGGCCCTGGATGTCATATGCGTTTAAACCTGCCTCTATCACCAGATCAATATGTCCGGCGGCCAGCAGGGCATAAGCATAACAATCGGTGCCGTAGCGGGTTAATTTACATGCCTGTGATACGCGATTGAAGGCATCTGCCTCATCTTGGGTTCCTATCTCTGGAGAAGTCGTAAACAGCACGGCATCGCTTAAGCCCGCACACTTGCGCGCCCGAATATCGCGCGTTTGCCCTCCATGTGCCCAGCTTGCCGCGCCAAAGCCACCTGCAAACCTTTCATCGGTGAAAGGTTGGTCAACAATGCCCAATATTGGCCCCTGCCCCGCATCCAGCCCGATCAAAACCCCCCATGTTGGTGTGCCACTGATAAAGGCACGGGTGCCGTCAATCGGGTCTAGCACCCATGTAAGCCCTGAGGTGCCTGTAACATCTTCATATTCCTCACCCATAATGCCGTCATCGGGGCGACGCTTGGCCAAGATACAGCGCATTTCGCGTTCAATGGATTTATCTGCAATGGTAACTGGATCAAACCCCTGTTCCAGTTTGTTTTCCAACCCCTGATCAGGGCTGCGGAAATACTTCATAGCAATCGGGCGGGCTGCATCTGCCAGCGCATGGGCCACAAGAAACAGTTCTTCTTTCAGGCTATTAGATATCTCAGACATAAGAAAACTCCAGCTAGGATGGTCTAACTGGAGTTTCATAGTGTTGGGTCGCGGTCAACCATTGACTAAATTGTTACATACTCATCACCCAGATAACCCGTACACTTATATATATTTACTCTTACTCGTTACGTGCTCGTTACGTGGCAGTCACATGAAAACCAATTCTTACTGGTTACTCATTTCGTATCAGGCATATATGATATGCCCGACATTACTTCGAATTATTCAGGCTACATCACTTAGGACGCGTGCCAGATCAAACAGCTTGCGTCGCTGGTTTTCCGGGATCGCATAATACGACCGCACCAGTTCAAGTGCTTCTTTATCTGCAAGCAAGTCACCTTGCCCGTTGGTATTCGCCTTGGCACTACCTTCCGTTAAAGAAACCCCGTCATAGCCATCAAAGAAGAACGTAACGGATACGCCCAGCGCATCAGCTATATCCCATAGCCGCGATGCGCTGATCCGGTTCATGCCAGTTTCGTATTTTTGAATTTGCTGGAATTTTATTCCCACAGCTTCGCCAAGTTGTTGCTGGCTAAAGCCAACCATCCAACGGCGTTGTCTGACGCGTTTTCCTACATATTCATCAACGGGATGTGACATTATGGATTTCCTTGGTTTCTACTATGAGTAATATAGCGACTCCATTCACTGATTGCATTCATCCCCTGAAGGTAAGTTGTATATTTTATCGTAAAACACACTTAACTATTTGATTTTTATATAAATAAATTGATATTATTTATTTTTACCCAACTGCATTAACCTCAATTAAAAGTAGATCACCTACCCGATAGTTAGTTTCTGAAAACCATCTCATTTGCAAAACGCAAAAGTGATCAAGGGTGGGTATTTGCATTTTGCAAAGATTTAACAGGTACACCTCTAAAAGAATCACTGTCATGCAACACAATCCATGGTTCTGATGAATTCAGATAAATCCAAACCCAAACGGCCCCCGTGACACGCTTTTTATTCAGTTTACTTTTCAGTGTCTGCCTGATCGGCTCTAATGGCTTGCTGCTATCCCCGATGTTGCCCGCAATCGGTGCTGATTTAGGTGCGCCCTTAGCCGTTATATCACGCGCCATCGCCGCTTACGGGGCCGGCAGTGCCCTATCCGCCATCTGGTTGGGGCGATATCTTGACGGCTACGGTATGAACCGCGCGCTTTTTCTGGCGATGGCGGTTGCGGGCAGCGCACAGATCCTTGCGGCGTTTACCCAAGGCTGGGTATCCCTTGCCGCTTTACAGATGCTGGCGGGCGGTGCGGCAGGCATTGCATTGCCGTCCATCTACGGATTGGCCACAACCGTGGCCCCTAAAGGCAAAGAGGCCCAGACCCTTAGCCGGGTCACATTGGGCTGGTCGTTGTCTTTGGTCGCCGCCGTGCCTATTGCCGCCTACCTTGCTGATCTGTTCAGCTGGCGTGTCACATTGGTGATATTCGGCGCACTTCACATCGTCATGTTGATCCCCCTGAACATATTCCGTTCAGCCCCTGCCCCGTCCAGCACAAGGTTCAGCCTGATGACCCCTTTCACCTTGAAGGGCAGCTATTCGATCTATGCAATCAACTTTTTGTTCATGGCATGTTTTTACGGCATATATGCCTTCAGCGGCGCACAGGCTGTCACGGGCTTTGGCCAGACAACCACACAAGCGGGGTTGATCGCCCTGATTTACGGTATCGGCTTTGGCTCTGCCAGCCTGTTTGCCAGCCTGTTGGATCGAATGCCGCCCAATGTGACCCTGCCCATAAGCTTGCTCATCGCCACAGGGCTGATAGGTGCTATTGCCATTGCCCCGACCTATCAAACCTACTTAGCCATCTTTTGTGTGTGGGGGTTCATCAACCATCTAATCCTGAACCTGATCCTGACGCGCATCACAGACCTGTCCGCCGCCCATAAAGGGGCGACGTTGGCGATGTATAGCGGCGTCACCTATATCGCGTCGATGATCGCGATATTCAGCTTCGGCAGTTTAATCGAGACCCACGGCTATACGCAAATCATGCTACTAGCCGCAGGTATTCAGTTTTGTGCGTTTCTGATCGCACTGTTCTTTAAGAAACCGCTAAAAGCTTAGGGTCAGGACCTAGCTGGCAACTTTTGACATGCGCTTGCGTTCATTGGCATCCAGGAACCGTTTGCGCAGACGGATAGAGTTTGGCGTCACTTCCACCAGCTCGTCATTATCAATATAGGCAATGGCTTCTTCCAGAGACATCTTGATCGGTGTGGTCAAACGCACCGCTTCATCGGTGCCAGAGGCCCGCACGTTGGTTAGTTTCTTACCCTTCAAGGGGTTCACTTCCAGATCGTTTTCACGGTTATGCTGGCCGATGATCATGCCCACATAAACCTCTTCCTGCGCCCCGATAAAGAACCTGCCACGGTCTTCCAGATTGAAAATCGCATAAGATACCGACTGGCCGCTACCCATAGAGATCAAAACCCCAGAGCGACGGCCCGGGATTGGGCCTTTGTAAGGGGCCCAGCCGTGGAACACACGGTTCAGCACGCCTGTGCCGCGCGTATCTGTCATAAATTCACCGTGATAGCCGATCAACCCACGTGCAGGCACATGTGCTATGATCCGGGTTTTGCCAACACCACCCGGTTTCATCTCGGTTAGTTCACCGCGACGGTGGCCGGTAATTTTTTCAATCACAGCACCAGAATATTCGTCATCCACATCAATGGTAACTTCTTCGATCGGTTCCATTTTCTGGCCGTTTTGTTCTTGGAACAGCACTTGTGGGCGTGAAATTGACAACTCGAACCCTTCACGGCGCATGTTTTCGATCAAAACACCCATTTGCAACTCACCGCGTCCAGCCACTTCAAAGGCTTCGCCGCCCGGCGTGTCAGACACTTTGATCGCCACATTAGACTCGGCTTCTTTCATCAGACGTTCGCGGATCACACGTGATTGCACTTTCTTGCCGTCACGCCCTGCCAATGGGCTGGTGTTAATGCCGAAAGTCACTGTGATGGTCGGCGGGTCAATCGGCTGTGCAGGGATGCCTTCGGTTACAGACTGTTCAGCCAAAGTATCGGCCACGGTTGCCTTGGTCATACCCGCAATAGAAACAATGTCGCCCGCTTCGGCCACATCAATCGCTTGTTGTTTCAAGCCGCGAAAGGCCATAACCTTGGTGACACGGAAGTTTTCGATCAAAGTCCCGTCACGCGACATCGCCTTGATGGTTTGACCGGTTTTCAGCTTACCGGTTTCAACACGACCCGTCAGCAAACGGCCCAAAAACGGATCACCGCCCAAGGTTGTTGCCAACATCGAAAACGGTTTATCCTGATTTGCGATTTGCGCAGGTGCGGGTACATGTTCGATAATCAGATCGAACAAAGCGTCCAGATCTTTGCGCGGCCCGTCCAATTCCATATCGGCCCAGCCAGAACGGCCAGATGCGTACATGGTTGGGAAATCCAACTGCTCGTCTGTGGCATCCAGATTGGCAAACAGATCAAAACACGCGTCCAACGCCTGATCCGGCTCGCCGTCAGGCTTATCCACCTTATTCACCACAACAATCGGCTTCAGGCCCAGTTTCAAAGCTTTAGAGGTCACAAACTTGGTTTGCGGCATCGGCCCTTCGGCGGCATCCACCAACAATACAACACCGTCTACCATGCTTAAGATACGTTCGACCTCACCACCAAAGTCGGCGTGACCAGGTGTATCCACGATATTGATGCGCACACCTTTCCATTCCACAGAGGTGGGCTTGGCGAAAATCGTAATACCACGTTCGCGTTCCAGATCATTGCTGTCCATCGCGCGTTCAGTGATTTGTTCGTTGTCGCGGTAGATACCGGACTGCTTTAGCAGCTCGTCAACAAGGGTGGTTTTGCCGTGGTCAACGTGGGCAATAATAGCAATATTTCGTAAATCCATGATACGCGCCTTTTCGGGGGGTGTTGGGTGTTTTGTGCGCCCTTAGACCAGATAAAGGTGAATGGCTAGTAAAAAAGGCGGATAGCATTGGATGCGTGGTTTTAATATCAGTGTATAAGGCTTTAAAGGTGGGCTTTAGGCCACACACCACAAGGGAAAATATAGACAGGGCTAAAATGAACAGCTACGCTTCATGCAACAATAATGCCAACTTCAGGAATGGAATAAATTATGTCTAATAATAACGTACACTGGATACTGGAACTCGACATCAATGACGGCAAAAGTGATGACTTCAAAGCATTGATGGCTGAAATGGTAGACGCCACCCAAGCGAATGAACCGGGCGCGATGAACTACGAATGGTTTATCAGCGGCGACGGCAAACACTGCCACATATATGAACGCTATAGCGATAGTGCCGCTACAATGGTTCACCTTGGCAATTTTGGGGCGAAATTTGCAGAGCGGTTTCTGGACATGGTGTCACCAACCGGATTAACCGTATATGGCGACCCAAGTGCTGAAGCGCGCGCCGCATTGGCCGGGCTTGGGGCTGTTCATATGGAACAGATCGGCGGCTTTGCCCGTTAACGCTTGCGCATAAAGTTAAACTGGGGTTGGGTACGCGAGAGGCAACAATCGGATTAAACCATGCCCACTCCGAAAAACCCGCAACCAGACTACGGCCCGCCTTGGGTCGGTATCGCATGGATGGTTCTGACCGGGCTGCTGTTTGTGATGGTGATCGGAATTGTACGCTACATCGGATCAAACATTCCCGCCCCCGAGGCCGCCTTTATCCGCTATGTCATCGGCCTGACATTCATGCTGCCGTTTCTACGCGGCGCCTTCAAAAGCGGCATCAGCCGTAAATCACTGGGCATATATTCCCTGCGCGGCATGACCCACGCGCTTGGCGTAATCCTGTGGTTCTACGCCATGGCACATATCCCGATCGCCGAGGTCACCGCCATCGGCTACACCTCACCGATCTATATCACCATCGGGGCCGCCGTATTTTTCGGCGAGCGCATGGCGGCACGACGTATATTCGCAGTTGTAGCCGCCTTTATCGGGGCGATGATCATCCTGCGCCCCGGCATTCAGGAAATATCATACGGACAACTGGCACAGGTGGTTTCCGCCCCCCTATTCGCCATATCCTACCTGACCGCCAAAAGCCTAAGCAAAGACGAAAGCCCGGCAGTGATTGTCGGCATGTTATCGCTGTTCGTCACCATCGGCCTTGCCCCCTTCGCCTATGCGGTCTGGCAACCCCCGACACTGACCGAAGTGATGTGGTTGGGGCTGGTCGCGGTGTTTGCCACAGCGGGGCATTTCACCATGACCAAAGCCCTGCACGCGGCCCCGTTGATGGTGACACAGCCGGTCACATTCTTGCAACTTGTCTGGGCCACAACACTGGGTGCATTGGTGTTTGGCGAGGCCGTTGATTTCTGGGTCTTGTTCGGTGGCGGCGTGATTATTACCGCCGTCAGCTTTATCTCTTACCGCGAATGGCTGGTCTCGAAACGCATGCGCACCCCGCCTGCGGTGGCGACGAAATAACATAGCGTATATGGCAGCGGGTCACAGAGGTAATTGCAAACGATCTGAGCCGCATGCGCTCGGGCGTGGCGCCAGATGGACGTGAAAGAAGCCAACCGGGCTGAGCACGCGCGTATGCTTGACGCCATGATATTGGGGGTGATGGTTTCGCGGGCAGCGGCGGAGGGTGTTGATGGCGATGATTTTGATGCGTTTAAGAAACGGCATTTATTGACGATAAAGGAAGCTTCAAAAGCGCATCCTATGCCGATTGATGAAAGGCTTTCAAAAGCCAAGGCAAAGTATCGATTTAGTTGAATGAATCATACTATGGGCATACTCTGTTGAAAAACTCCAATGTCTGTAAACTACAGTTTTACGGTAAAATGGCACGATCTGTGAAAGTCAAACAGGATGGGTGCCTTATAAATTTCGTGTTATTCCAGTAAATCCAGATCAAAATAGAAGGCCGTTCCCTTACCTTCTACGCTGTTAAATGCGATTTTGCTTCCATGTGCTTCCACCATGGTTTTT
>JAESRV010000069.1 GCA_016764475.1 Amylibacter sp. | reverse complement strand
ATTTTGATTTCTTTTTTTCCTCTTCCAAGTCCTTTGATCATGTGGTCCACCGCTTTTTCAACAGAAATAGCAATTTTGGGAGGAGTGTCCTTATGCCATGGTGTTTTTACCGCTGGAAACAACACTTCTATTACCGTATAATTCGTTTTACGCAACTGAATCCTCAATACTTGGGTAAATGAGCGCAAGGCAGATTTTGTAGCATTATAAAACGGGTAATCCGCCCTTGGGGCATATACCAAACCCGTGGTGACATTCACAATTGTTGGCTGCTTATTCTTCTTTAAAATTGGATGCAGCCCTTTTATTAATCGTATTGGCCCCAAAAAATTGGTATTCATTTCTAGGGCAGCCATTTCTGATACCCCAGCTGTTTCCAAAAAACTGGTTTGATGAACCAAAGCCGCATTATTGATCAAGATATTTAAGGTGGGATGATTTTCTTTGATATATCGTATCAGTTTTTCACATTGCTCTTTTTCTGACAGATCACCCGGCATCACCCGCTCAATACCGTGTTGCGCCATTTCTGTGCTCAACTGCGCCCAACAGCCTTGTTGACGGTGTATCATCGCATCAATCACATCCGCCATTTCTGCCAGCTGCTGTTCTGCGGTGCGCCCATCAAGCGTGCGTTCAAAATTTTCTGCCCGCACCAACCGTTCAAGACCCGCAACACGGACTACAAAAAATTCGTCCAGATTTTYAGCCGAAATTGCCAACATGCGTAGGCGTTCAAACAGCGGAATAATGGGGTTTTCGGCAACTTCAAGAACCCGTGTATTAAATGCAAGCCAAGATATTTCACGGTTGAAAAACCGCTCTGGCCCTTCAGTGTTTTCCAAATCGACCAAAGCGGCAGGCTTTGCTGCACTGTTTAAAAAATCCGCATTTACCACCATAGCCCCCTTACTCCATCTCAGCCATAACACGGCCTGCAAGGCGTGTTGTTATCGGTTTTTGCCCTTTTAAAGAGGCCCGATCCAACGCCCGAACCAGATCACCTGCAGAGGCAAATGACCGATCCATACGTTTCACAATATAGCTGATCAGCGGCGGCTCAACCGTTATTTGGCGATCCCAAAACAACTTGACCAGCAAGACCGACAAAAGTGCATCATCAGGCGGTGCCATCGTTGCCAACTGGCTGCCCGACAGACGGCTTGCCAAGTCAGGCAGCTTAATATCCCAAGTGCCGGTCGTGCCTACACCCGTCATCAACAACGGGTGGCCGGCTTCATTCATCAGGTTGTGTAAGTGAAACAATGCGGCTTCCCCGTCATCGTTTTGCGCCAGTAAATGCACGTCTTCAACGGCCACGGGTTGTTGCGCCAGCGTTTCCAGCCGCTCATAGGCAAGGGCGCGCGCACTGAGCACAATCGCCCCTGCGTCTTCTGCCCAGATATGCACCAGATGCGATTTACCAGAGCCTTTGGGGCCGCATAAAACCAGCTTGCCCAAGGGCCAATTTTGCCAACCTTCCATTTGCCGCACGGCCATATCATTGGACGGCGACACAAAGAAATCTTCCCTTCCGAAGGCGGTTTTAGGCGGCAGGTCAAAGATCATTTGCTCAGACATATTAACTACTTAGACTTAGGTTTCGGTTTGCGCACATGGCTGCCCTTGTAAAGCTTGCCTTGCAAATATTGCCCGATACCAAAGCGGAAAAATACACCTATGCTAGCAGCAACGGGAACGGCCACAAGCATACCTGTGAAACCCATCAAGCTTCCAAATGCCGACAAGGCAAACATCAGCCAGACGGGGTGCAGGCCGACCGAGCTGCCGACCAGTTTGGGGGTCAAAACATTGCCCTCAACCACTTGGCCAATGACAAAGATGATCGCCACAACGGCAATCCATTGCGGCGTGTCCCAAAACTGGAACAGGGCCAGACCGATGGCCAATACACCGCCAATAATAGAGCCGATATAGGGGATGAACGTCAGTAGACCTGCAATCAAGCCTACGATCAGGCCGAACTGTAAACCTGCCAGCATCAAAGCAATCGCATAAAACGTGCCCAATATGGCGCAAACTGTGAACTGGCCGCGCACAAATCCTGCCAAAACCGCATCAACATCACGGGCCAAACCGCGCAAGGTTTCCAGATGGTCACGCGGCAGCCAGCCATCGATTACCGCAATCATCCTGTCCCAATCCAGCAGCATATAAAACGCGACAACAGGGGTAACAACAATAAAAATCACAATGTCCAAAATGGTAAAGGCAGAGCTTAACACAGCACTGGCAAACGCCCCGCTTTGGTTTTGCATGGTTTCACCAAAAGATTGCAAAGCCTTTGAAATGGTAGAGCCTTCCACCATAATGCTAGGGAAGCGTTCAACCAATATTGCCTGTAATTGCGCGAAATAAGCCGGGGTGACTTTTACAAGGGCCACAAGTTGTTGTACCAGCATCGGCACCAGCAGGATCATCAGTAATACAGCTATGATCAGGGCTATGAAGGTAATCGTCACCGTGGCCGCCGTGCGGGTGAACCCCATCACTTCCAACCGATCCGCTACAGGATCCAGAAAATAGGCAATCGCCATGCCTGTCACAAACGGCAGGATCACATTGCCTAGGCCCCATAGGGCCAGCAAGAACACTACCATCCCGATGCCCCAGTAACTGGCTTGTTGTTTAACTGTCAGTGTCATGTTTACCCTTATACAAACTGTTCACGAATAAGTCGTTCTTCCAACCCGTGGCCCGGATCAAACAAAATACGGTGCGAAACACCCGGTTCATTGAAAATCTCGACCCAAAGCACATCTTGTGCCTCTTTGCCGTCTGCCACAGCCGCCACAGGCCGCTTTTCTGGCTCTAACACATCAAAACGCACACGCGCTGACATTGGCAGTAAAGCCCCGCGCCAACGGCGTGGGCGAAACGCTGCAACGGCGGTTAGTGCCAGAATATCCGCGCCAATCGGCAAGATAGGCCCGTGGGCTGAATAATTATAGGCCGTTGATCCCGCAGGTGTAGACACCAGCGCCCCGTCACACACCAGTTCCGACAAGCGTTCACGCCCATCCACTGAAATCCGCAGTTTTGCGGCTTGCGGGCCTTGGCGCAGCATGGAAACTTCGTTGATCGCAAGGGCGGTAATATCAGTGCCATCCCCGCAATGCGCTTGCATTTTCAAAGGGTGAATAACCGCCTCTTCGGCCTCGGCCAAACGGGTAATCAAATCATCCTCGGCATAGGCATTCATCAAAAACCCGACCGAGCCACAGTTCATGCCATAAACCGGTGTCGGCAGGTGTTGGGTAGAATGCAAAGTTTCCAGCATCAAGCCGTCACCGCCCAAAGCCACGATAATATCCGCATCCTCTAAAGCGACATTGCCGTACATATTGGACAGCTTATCAAACGAGGCCGTCGCCTGATCCGCGCGAGACGCCACAAAACTTAACTTTTCGCCACTCATTGACGGCCTATCCTATCTTTTGCGCTTAACCCCGATATACGCCGTATCAGAGGGCATGTTTGTCGCATTCCTCCTTACATAAACAAATCTTATAGAATAGGACAGACCCAGATTTAGACGTCTATTTAGGAGTGACGCCATGACAACAGCCCGCGATGCAGGTTTTTTTACCGAAGAACTATCCAGCCGTGATCCCGAAATATTCGGATCTATCACCGATGAGTTAGGCCGCCAACGCGACGAAATCGAGCTGATTGCCTCTGAAAACATCGTATCACGCGCCGTGATGCAGGCCCAAGGGTCAGTCATGACCAACAAATATGCCGAAGGCTATCCAGGCCGTCGCTACTACGGTGGTTGCCAATATGTTGATGTGGCAGAAAATCTGGCGATTGATCGCGCCAAACAGTTGTTTGGCTGTGATTTCGTTAACGTGCAGCCGAACTCTGGCTCACAAGCCAACCAAGGTGTGATGCTGGCATTGATCAAACCGGGTGACACCATTTTGGGCATGAACCTTGCCTCTGGTGGCCACCTGACCCACGGGGCCGCACCGAACCAATCTGGCAAATGGTTCAACGCCATCCAGTACGGTGTGCGCAAGCAAGACAACCTGATTGATTATGATGAGATCGCGGCATTGGCCAAAGAGCATCAACCCAAGATGATCATCGCGGGTGGCTCTGCTATTCCGCGCCAAATTGATTTCGCCAAGTTCCGTGAAATTGCTGACAGTGTTGGTGCTATTTTGCACGTTGACATGGCCCACTTTGCAGGGCTTGTGGCCGCAGGCGAACACCCCAGCCCGTTCCCGCATGCCGATGTTGTGACCACAACCACGCATAAAACTTTGCGCGGCCCGCGTGGTGGCATGATCCTGACCAATGACGCGACCATTGCGAAGAAAGTAAACTCTGCGATTTTCCCCGGCATCCAAGGCGGCCCGTTGATGCATGTAATTGCCGCCAAAGCAGTGGCCTTTGGCGAGGCTTTGCGCCCCGAGTTCAAGACTTACCAAAAGCAGGTTCGCGCCAATGCGGTGGCCCTTGCAGATCAGTTGATGAAGGGCGGCTTGGACATCGTTTCAGGCGGCACAGACACACACCTGATGCTGGTTGATTTGCGCCCTAAAGGCGTAAAAGGCAACGTAGCAGACAAGGCTTTGGGACGCGCCCATATTACCTGCAACAAAAACGGCATCCCGTTTGACCCGGAAAAACCGATGGTCACATCCGGCCTGCGTCTGGGCACCCCTGCGGGCACCACACGCGGCTTTGGTGAAGCGGAATTCCGCGAAATAGCCGATATGATCATCGAAGTGATCGACGGCATTGCCGCCAACGGTGAAGACGGCAATGGCGACGTAGAGGCAGCCGTGAAAGCTAAAGCGCAAGCTTTGTGCGCACGTTTCCCGATTTACGATTTGTTGTAAACACATCCCGCTATACAAATAATAGCCGCGCAAGACAGACATCTTGCGCGGCTTTTTTATGACCGTTATGAAGGGCGCATGATGATGTCACTGGAAAATCTGAACCAAGCGTGGTTCGCAGCTATCAATGCCGCCCCCGATGCGTCGCCTCAAAGCATTTCCATCGCTGTTTTTCTAGCTGATAAAGTGGTTTTCATCGTGGCCCTTTGGATGATTTACGCATGGGTACGCAAATCCGAACGATTCAGGTTTGCCCTGCTTGATGTTGTCTTTACCATCATCACAGCCCTTATCATCAGTTGGGTCATCGGCGCGTTTTGGTATCACCCGCGCCCGTTCGAACTGGGCTTGGGGCAAAAACTGATCGAACACGCCACTGACAGCTCTTTCCCAAGTGACCACGCCACATTGATGTTTTCCGTGGCCCTGCCGTTGTTAATGCAACCCATCAGCCGCCTTTGGGGTGTAATACTCTTTGCCCTCACCCTTTCGGTAGCATGGGCGCGGATATACCTGGGCATTCACTTTCCCTTTGATATGATCGGGGCATTGATCGTGGCGGCCATCAGCACCGGCATCATCCGCACACTCTCCGCCCTACTGCACCCCTACCTTTATGCGCCACTTTGCGACTTTTATCACTGGTTGCTCACCGCATTGCACTTGCCTGCAAAACTGTTTCCGCGCGGATAGGGTTGCGCGGCTTTTTAGGGATCGCTATGAAGGTTCCATGAAAACCCGTATTATACCCACCGCTATAATCATCGCCCTTGCTGCTAGCCTTACAGCTTGCAGTGTAAAAATGGCGGTTCCGGGGTTTGAATATCCAGCGTACACCCCTGACAGCAAATGGCCGGAACTTGCCCCTACCGCAGATTTGGAAAAAGCGGGCGATGTGGATGTTGAAGCCACATTGGAAGAAGTGGAACGGCTGAAGAAATTGGCAAACTAGGCCCTAACGCATTGCCCCGCCCCCACCGTTGCGCTAACAAACACGCAATAATTCAACGGAGCGGCTAATTCATGTCGAACAGATTAAGACTTGGTATTGCAGGGCTGGGAACAGTCGGCGTGGGTGTGATTAAAATAATCCAGCAAAATGCAGCATTGCTACAAGCACGCTCTGGCCGCATGATAACAATTTCAGCAGTCTCAGCCCGTTCAAAAACCAAGAACCGCGATGTAGATGTATCGGGTTATGCTTGGGAAGATGACCCCGTTGCACTGGCCAAACGGGGTGACGTGGATGTGGTGCTGGAACTGATCGGGGGCGATAGCGGGCCGGCCAAAGCCGCCGTTGAAGCCGCGATTACCGCAGGCAAACACGTGGTCACCGCCAACAAAGCCATGTTGGCCCTGCATGGGCAGGAACTGGCATTACAGGCTGAAGCGGCAGGGGTGAACCTGCGGTTTGAAGCGGCTGTTGCGGGGGCTATTCCTGTGATCAAGGTTCTGACGGAAAGTCTGGCAGCCAATAACATCACCCGTGTAATGGGCGTGATGAACGGCACTTGCAATTATATCCTTACACGGATGGAAAGTGCCAAACTGCCCTATGATGTGGTGTTTGAAGAGGCCAATAAGCTGGGCTATCTGGAAGCCGATCCCAATTTGGATGTCGGCGGCATTGATGCAGCTAATATTTTAGCTGGTATGATAACAAATAAAGATTCTTTTGGAAAAGCATTTAATATAGCTTCTGGAGGAAGAGAAACTTTAAATAATTTGTACAAAGAAATATCAAATGGGTTACATAAAAAGATTGAAGAATTGAAAATTAAAGAACCAATTTATAAAGAATTTAGGGCCGGAGACATTAGACATTCAAATGCTAATATTAGTGAAGCCAAAAAGCTATTAGGTTATCAACCTACACATAATCTTCAAGAAGGGCTATCAGAGTCATTAGAGTGGTATATTAATGATATTAGAGGTAATAAACTATGCTAAATGAAAATGATAAAATATGTATAATCGGATTAGGATATGTAGGGCTACCGCTAGCTCACGCATTTTCTTCGAAATATAAGGTAATTGGGCTA
>JAESRV010000093.1 GCA_016764475.1 Amylibacter sp. | reverse complement strand
GGGCCTGCCGCCAGTGGTGGCGGTTTCGGCTGAATGTGACCCGCTTTGTGATGACGGTGAAGAATATTGTGCGGCCATTCGCAAGGCTGGCGGGCAGGCGGTTTGGGTCAAGGAAATGGGGCTGATACACGGGTATTTGCGGGCGCGCCACACGGTTGACCGCGCGCGCAACAGTTTTTCGCGGGTTGTGGCGGCGGTTGATGCGTTTGGGCATAAGCGGCCTGTTTGTTACGCAGAATTGATGCGGATCGTCGACTGACCCTTTGGGATTTTTCTTGATCCAAGGCTTAAAGTTCTTATGGTTTTGATAAGGATCAGGGAGTTTTCGGGAACATGGCGCAATCGGCAAATGACTGGCGTGCTGCATTTAAGGAAAACACTGTTGATCTGACTTTGGTAATTGCCCTTGATGTATCTTATAGCGTTGATGCCGCAGAGTTTCGATTGATGCGGGACGGGCTGGCATCTGCTTTGGATAGTGATGCGTTAGAAGAGGCTTTGCGGGCAGGTTTGCACGGGGTGATTTTGATCTCTGTGGTGCAATGGTCGGGGTTTCAGGAACAAGATACGCATGTAAAATGGCGCAGGGTTAGCGGGCGGGCTGATTTGGCGGTTCTGGCGGATGATATTCGGGCAATGAAGCGGCGTTATACGGGGGGTGCCACGGATATTGGCGGCGCGTTAAGCTTTTGCCACGCGGTGGTCAAAACCGCCCCTGAGGGCAGCATCAGGCAGGTGATTGATCTGGTGGCGGACGGCAAAAATAACGTGAATTTCGGGCCGCAATTTATCCGTGATATTATTGTGCCCGACAAGATTACCATTAACGGTCTTGCGATTACCAATGAAGTTGACGGGTTGGTTGATTACTTCAAAGAGAATATTATTGGCGGCAACGGGGCCTTTGTTGAGGCCGCTGCGCAATATGCTGATTTTGAACGCGCGATGGCGCGAAAACTGGTGCGCGAGACGCAAAACCTGATGTCATAGCTTTAGTGTCGTTTTTGTTATAATTTCGTGCGTAGAACTATTGCAATTACCGCCCCGAACTGGCTAAGCTCACACCAAAATACCCTTACTCTGATTTGAAATGGAATGTAGCTAATGCGATACGTGAAAGCGGAAAATGTGGCTGAGGTGGTTCAGTTGCTGCAAGATGAGGTGGGCGTGGCCCGTGTGCTTGCAGGTGGCACGGATGTTTTGGTGCAGTTGAAGATGGGCATGGTTGAGCCTGATTTAATCGTTGATATCAAGCATCTTGAAGGCATCAAGGATATTGTATCCGAAGACGGTGGTTACCGTATTGGTGCGGCCGTTTCCGGCGCAGAACTGGGTGAACACGCGGGCGTTGTGGCCCTGTGGCCGGGGGTTGTTGAGGGGGTTGAACTGATCGGGTCTACCCAAGTGCAGGGGCGCGCGACAATGGCGGGGAACCTGTGCAATGGGTCACCTGCGGCGGATAGTGTTCCGGGATTGGTTGCGGCGGATGCGGTTGTGCGCATAGCCGGGCCTGATGGTGTGCGTGATTGTGCGGTTCTGGATATACCTGTGTCGCCTGGAAAAATTTCACTGACGAAGGGCGAGTTTATTACCTCGATCTTTTTACCCAAACGCCCTGAACGGGCGTCTGATGCTTATTTGCGGTTTATTCCACGCACCGAAATGGACATTGCTGTGGCCGCCGCTGGGGTCAGTTTGGAACTGGATGCGGATGGTACTTGTACCGCTGCACGGGTCTCACTTGGGGCGGTTGCCCCGACTGTTTTGCTGGTTGAAGAAGCGGCAAATGCGATCATTGGGACTAAGCTGGATGAGGCTTCGCTTGAAATCTTGGCGGCTGCCTGTTCAGCCGTTTGCAACCCGATTGATGATAAACGCGGCACCATAGAGTTTCGCACCGAAATTGCTGGCGTTTTGGCAAAACGCGCAGCCTTGATTGCCTATAAACGGGCAGGAGGCCAATGATGAAAAATATCCATGTATCCACCACAGTAAACGGCGACCCGACCGAGTTTATCTGTGCCCCTGACGAAAGCTTGCTGGATGTTCTGCGCGACCGTTTACGGCTGACAGGATCAAAAGAAGGCTGCGGCAGCGGCGATTGCGGTGCCTGTAGCGTTATGGTTGACGGACGGTTGGTTTGTTCATGTCTGGTGTTGGGGGCCGAGGCCGAAGGGGCCAAGATTGAGACCATTGAAGGCATGGCCAAGGGCGATGATTTGCACCCTTTGCAACAGCATTTCATTGATGGTGCGGCCTTGCAATGCGGGATTTGTACGCCGGGTATCTTGGTAGCCGCCAAGGCTTTGCTGGAAAAAAACCCGAACCCGACGGACACGGAAGTACGCTATTGGCTGGCGGGCAACCTGTGCCGTTGCACAGGTTATGACAAGATAATCAAAGCGGTTCAGGCCGCTGCAGCAGAAATGCGGGGGGCTTAATCATGGCTTTGGACGAGAACGGAAAACGGACATTTAATATTATCGGCACACGACCACCACGCCCTGACGGAATTGATAAAGTCACCGGGCGTGCGATGTACGGGGCCGATGCCACAGCACCTGGCATGTTGACGGGGCATATTTTACGCAGCCCGCATGCACACGCAAAGATCAAGTCGATCGATACCTCGGCGGCTGAAGCTTTGAGCGGGGTGAAGGCCGTGATCACGTCGGCTGATTTCGGGGTGCCAGAGGATGATTACACCCGCGATGTGCAAGACAACTGCATGGCCCGCGAAAAGGTGCTTTACGATGGTCATGCGGTAGCTGCAGTGGCTGCGATCAATGCAGGGGTTGCAAAACAAGCCTTGAAATTGATCAAGGTGGAATATGAGATTTTGCCACATGTAACGGATGTGGATGCGGCGATGAAACCAGACGCACCTATTGTGCTGGCAGGCTACGCTATGGACGGCTTGCCCAAGGGCATGTCTGAAAACGTGACGCATCACTTTGAGTTCGGCCATGGCGATATGGATGCGGGCTTTGCCAAGGCCGACAAAATCGTTGAGCGCAGCTTTACGACGGCGGCGACCCATCAGGGCTATATTGAACCGCATGCCTGTTTGGCCACAATGGGTGGTGACGGTAAGGGCGAACTTTGGGTGTGTACCCAAGGGCATTACCATGTGCGCGGGGTTTGCGCGGATATTTTAGGGATGGATGCCAGCCAGTTGCGGGTGACGGCCTCTGAAATTGGCGGTGGTTTTGGCGGCAAGACCACGGTGTTTATTGAACCTGTAGCACTGGCTTTGGCGCGTAAATCCGGGCGACCTGTGAAACTGGTGATGAACCGCGAAGAGGTGTTTCGCGCTTCCGGCCCGACGGTTTCATCTTCAACAGATGTAAAAATCGGGATGACCAAGGATGGGCGTATTACGGCGGCACATGCAACGTTGCGCTATCAGGGCGGGGCGTTCCCGTCCGGCACGGTTCAGTTTGGCGCGCAAAGTGCTTTTGCGGCCTATGATCTGGATGCGGTGCAAACCATCGGCTGGAATGTGATGACCAACCGACCCAAAGAAGCGGCCTATCGCGCACCCGGTGCGCCGATGGCGATCTATGCGGTGGAAAGTGTGGTGGATGAGCTGTGTCAGGAACTGGGCTTAGACCCGCTGGATGTGCGATTGAAAAATGCGGCACGCAAGGGCACAAAATCTGCTTACGGGCCGACGTTTGATGACATCGGGTTAGAGGCCACGTTGGAAGCGGCAAAAGCGCATCCGCATTACGCAGCACCCCTTGGCCCCAATCAGGGGCGCGGGCTTTCTTGTGGGTTCTGGTTTAACTTTGGCGGCAACACTTGCGTGACGATGAACCTGAACTTTGACGGCACGGTCGGGATTACCGAAGGCAACCCCGATATTGGCGGCTCTCGTGCGTCTATCAGCATGATGGCGGCGGAAGAGCTGGGCATTTCTTATGACAAGGTGCGCACCATTGTGGCGGATACCAATTCGCTGGGTCACAATGATATAACCGACGGTAGCCGTGTGACTTTTGCGGTTGGATTGGCCACGATCAAGGCAGCACGAGAAGCGATTAAGGTGATGTGCGCACGGGCCGCTAAAATCTGGGATATTGATGCAGATGCGGTGTATTGGGAAGATGGTTTTGCGAAACCGTCTGGCCCGAATGCAGGCGCGTTTGAGCCGATGTCTATTGAGGAAATTGCCGCAAGTTCGCCCAATACGGGTGGGCCGATTGCGGGGCATCACGAGGTCAATGCGGACGGTGCCGGTGTAAGCTTCGGGGTGCATCTGGTTGATCTGGAAGTTGATCCCGAAACGGGTGCCACGACTGTTTTGCGCTACACGGTTTTTCAAGATGCGGGCAAGGCTGTGCACCCCGATTATGTCGAAGGGCAAATGCAGGGCGGGGCGGTGCAGGGCATCGGCTGGGCGTTGAACGAGGAATATATCTACGGGCAAGACGGGCGGTTGCAAAACCCCGGCCTGTTGGATTACCGCATTCCCGTGGCCTCTGACCTGCCCGACATTGATACGGTCATTCTGGAAATCCCCAACCCCGGTCACCCTTACGGGGTGCGCGGTGTCGGCGAGACCCCGATTGTGCCACCATTAGCGGCAATTTCAAACGCGGTTTCGCGCTCTATCGGGTTGCGTATGTCTGCACTGCCGATGTCACCGCCGAAGATATTAAAAGCTTTGAAATCAAAGGGATGACCCATGGTAAAAGTTGCTATTTGGGGGTCTTTACGCAGAGCGACAGATGGCAAGGCCGAGGTTGAGGTTGAGGCTGGTAATTTCAAGCAATTACTGGATCAGCTGGTGGTGCAATATCCAGGGTTGAAACCCCAGATCAAGCGTGGGGTATCGCTGGCGCTTGATGGCAAAATTTATCGCGATAACTGGTTTGTTAAGATCAATGAAGACAGCGAAGTGGTGTTGATGCCCTATATGGTGGGCGGTTAATCGGGGGGTGAAGTATGGCGAAAAGCTATGATGCGATCATTATCGGGGCCGGTGTTATTGGCGCCTGTACTGCGTTTGAGATGGCTAAAAAGGGTTTAAAAACCCTGTCGATTGATAAGTTGCCGGAGGCGGGTTATGGCTCGACCTCTGGGTCATGTGCTATTATTCGGACGTATTATTCAGCCTTTGAAACCTGTGCCATGGCCTTTGAGGGCTGGCATTACTGGAAAGACTGGGAAGGCTATATCGGGGCAGGTGTGGCGGATGATTTGATCAAGTACCATGACACCGGTTGTCTGGTGATCAAGACACCGCATAACAATGATCTGGCCAATGTTTGTGCGGTGATGGATGATATTGGCTGCCCTTATAGTGATGTGGCGGTTGAAGATATTCGAAAGCATTTGCAGGGTGCGGATACGCGCAGTTTTGAACCTGCTAAACGGCCAGAGGATGTGGGCTTTGGCCTGCCTACAGGGGATGCGGTAAACGGTGCGGTATTTTTCCCGCGTGGCGGCTATGTCAGTGACCCCAAACTAAGTGCGCGTAATGCGCAGCAGGCGGCTGTGGCGGCGGGGGCGGAATTTATGTTCAATACGGAAGTTTCTGCGATACGCCAGAAAGACGGGCGTGTTCAGGGGGTTACATTATCTGATGGTACTGAGATTGACGCGCCTATTGTGGTGAATGTGGCGGGGCCGCATTCGTTTGTGATCAACGATATGGCGGGGGTCAGTGACGGGATGAACATCAAGACGCGCGCTTTACGCCATGAGGTGGCGCATGTGCCGGCCCCAAGTGGTATGAATTTCGAACGTGACGGATTGGTTTATTCCGACAGTGATATTCACACTTATGTGCGCCCCGATGTGGGTAATCATCTGTTGATCGGATCTGAAGATCCTGCGTGTGACCCTAAAGAATGGGTGGAAGATCCGGATGTGTTTAACGCGGACTTTTCGGATCAGTGGAAAATCATGGTGATGCGCGTGGCGCAACGCTTGCCTGAATTGGGTATTCCCGAGCATGCCAAGGGTGTGGTGGCGCTTTATGATGTGTCTGATGACTGGATGCCGATTTATGATAAAAGCGATTTGGGCGGATTTTATATGGCGGTGGGCACCAGTGGTAACCAGTTCAAAAATGCCCCCGTTGCAGGCAAGATTATGGCGGCAATTATTGAAGCCTGTGAAGCAGGGCATGACCATGATGCTGATCCCTTGTCGTTTCATCTGGATTATATCGACAAGGATATTTCGCTGGGGGCGTTTTCACGCAAACGTGAAATCAATGAAAACTCCAGTTTTTCGGTGATCGGGTAACAAAGATTTGTGATACCGTTGCCTTTTGGGGCAAAGAAACTAGTCTTAATATAAGACGATCTTTCCCTGACAGGTTCAACATGAAGTGTATCAGTAATTTTACCAGTGTTATCATGGCTTTAATGCTATTTTCTACGCCTGTCTTTGCACAAGACAGTGTTGCTACGGTTATTGTTGAAAAAGTTGTGACCGCTGAAATCAGCGATACTACCCCTTTGATCGCCCGATTGGTGGCCACGGTTGAGGCAAATATTGCCACGCGGCGCGACGGGGTTGTGGAACAGGTTTTGTTTCAGGTGGGGGATGCGGTTATCAAAGGTCAGGAACTGGTGCGCATTGATGATCAACTGGTGGATATTCAGCTGAAAAATGCGCATGCGGCGTTACAATCAGCACAGGCGGGAATAAAGATTGCCACCGCGCGGGTGACGCTGACGCAAAACGCGTTTGAACGGCAATCTGGCCTGCTAGGCAGTGTGGCATTTTCCAAGGCGCGGTTTGATGATTTGCAACAGGAAGCGGCGCAGGCAACGGGCGAATTGTCTCGGGCGTTAGCGCAGGTTGCGATTGGCCAAGCCGCTCTTGAGCGGGCGAAATATGACCGTAAACATTCAGTGATCCGCGCCCCTTTTGACGGTGTGGTGATTACGCGCAATGTGCAGCCCGGCCAATATATTTCGTTTGGCGGGTCGGTGGCGATGTTGCTGGATATGAACGGGTTGGAGATAGAGGCAGATGTGCCTGTCAGCTTGTTGCAAGGGCTGAAAGTGGGCCGGGCGCTGGTTGTGAACTTGCATAATGGCACGCGGGCGGTGGCGACAGTGCGCACGGTGCTGCCAACCGAAACCCTGTCGACCAGAACCCGCCCCGTGCGGTTAAGCGTTGATCTAAGTGATGTGGAACCTTATCTGATTGCCAACGGCAAAACCGTGACGGTTTTGGTGCCTGTCAGTGCCGTGCGCAAGGTTGTTATTGTGCCCAAAGATGCGCTGGTTCAGGGGCTGAATGGCGGCTGGATGGTGTTTGTGGCTAAGGATGGCAAAGCGGCACCCAGGCCAGTAACCATCGGGCAGGCCAGTGCGGGGGGATTGGAAGTTCTTTCAGGGCTGATTGCGGGGGATTACGTGGTTATTCGCGGCAATGAACGCTTGCGCCCGGATCAGGCGATCAATCCGCAAGATACGGACGGCAATGCCATATTGGCGGCAAAACCTGCCAAGAGTGCCGGCTGATGAACCTGATCCGCATTGCAATAGATCGCCCCGTTGCGGTTCTGGCAGTTGTTTTGATGGCCGTGATGTTTGGCATCTTGGCGCTAACCCGTATCCCCATTCAACTAACGCCTGATGTGCGCAAGCCCGTGATTGAGGTGCAAACCCGTTGGGGTGGGGCCGCACCCGTGGAAATAGAACGTGAGATCATCAACCCGCAAGAAGATGAATTGCGCGGACTTGAAGGTTTGGAAACCATGATTTCGCGGTCGCAAACCGGGCGTGGGCGGATCAATCTGGAATTTGCCATTGGCACCAATATGGACCGCGCACTGTTATTGGTGTCCAACCGTCTTGACCGTGTCACGGGCTATCCCGAAGAGGCCGATGAACCTACGCTGGATACATCGGGCGCCGATGATAACCCGATTGCCTGGATGATTTTGCAACGCAATCCGGGGCAGACCCGAGCGATGCAAGAGTTCGGGGATTTCGCCAATGATGTGATTGCCGAGCGTCTGGAACGGGTTGAAGGTGTGGCGGCGGTCAATGTGTTTGGCGGTGTTGAACGTGAATTGCAGATCATTATCAATCCGACAAAACTGGCAGAGTTCCGGCTGACGATACCAGAGATTGTGCGCCGTTTGCGCAGTGAAGGTATTTCAGTTTCAGCGGGTGATGTGGAAGAGGGCAAACGGCGTTATGTGGTGCGGGTTGTGGGCGAATTGAACACAATCGCGGCTGTGAACGAAGTGGTTTTGCGCTCTGATGCGACTGATGCGGGGGGCACGGCGGGGCGCGTTTTTGTGCGCGATGTGGCCGATGTACGTTTTGGATATAAGGAACCCAGGGCCTATATCAGGCAGCGGGGGGATGCGTCTATTGCGTTGAATGCGGTGCGTGAAAACGGGGCCAATGTGATCAAGACAATGGCGGGCATTCGAGCTGCCCTTGATGATTTGCGGGCGGTGGAATTGCCTGCGGCGGGGCTGAATATCGAGCAGGTTTATGATGAAACGGTTTATATTGACGGTGCCATTGATCTGGTGATTTCCAACATCTGGATTGGCGGTTTATTGGCGGCCGCTGTGTTGCTGATCTTCTTGCGTTCCATCCCTGCCACATTGGTAATTTCACTGGCGATCCCTGTGTCTATTGTGGCAAGTTTTGTGGCCATGGCCGCCTTGGGGCGCACGTTGAATGTGATCTCATTGGCCGGTATCGCCTTTGCCGTGGGCATGGTGGTGGATGCAGCGATTGTGGTTTTAGAAAACATCTACCGCTTGCGACAAGAAGGAATGGAGCCCAAAAAAGCCGCGTATGAAGGTGCACGTCAGGTTTGGGGGGCGATTTTGGTATCGGCTTTGACCACGGTGATGGTGTTCATTCCGATACTGGTGATGGATCTGGAAGCGGGCCAGCTGTTTCGTGATATTGCGGTGGCAATATCAGTGAGTGTGGTGCTGTCGCTGCTGGTGGCAATGACGGTTATTCCAGCACTGTCTTCACGGCTTTTGGCTGGAAATAAAAAACATCTGACGATCATGCCTTTGCCGATCATTGATCATTTCGGGCGGTTTTTCATGTGGATGATGACCAGGTATACGTCGCTGACCATCCGTTTCCGTCTGCTTGGCATCCTAAGCGTTAGTGCTATAACGGCGGCCGCCCTTTGGGGCTCTGCCAGCTACTTGCCCAAGCTGGAATATCTGCCCGATGGCAACCGCAATCTGGTGTTCGGTATTATCCTGCCACCGCCGGGCTATAACCTGGCGACAACTACGGGGATTGCGGAACGTATTGAAGCGGTGGCTAAACCTTTGTGGTCACGCGAGGATACTGACAACCCAGATGACCCGCCTGCAATGCGGCATTTCTTTTTTGTAGCCACCAACGGGGCGACATTTCTGGGGGGGGCAGCCAAAGATCCTAACCGTGTGACCGAACTTATTCCGGTGCTTTCCAAACCTATTTTTTCAGAGCCGGGAACGTTTGGATTTATCAATCAACGGTCGTTATTCGGGCGTGGTATTGGCGGTGCGCGGGTGATTGAATTGAATATCTCGGGCAATAAGCTGGAAGATATCTTGGGCGTGGCACAACGTGCGGCAGGCCTGATTGCAGTGAACTTTCCACGCGGTGAAGGCAATCAGTTCAGGCCAAAACTGGGGCTGGAACTTGGCTCGCCTGAAGTGCGCTTGATCCCCAACAGGTTGCGGCTGGCGGATGCAGGAATTACGGCGGATAATCTGGCCCTGACGATTGACGCCTATAATGACGGGCTGCGGATTGAAGAGATCACGGTCGGGGCGGAACGGATGGACTTGACCCTGAAAGGTGACAGTGCTTTTGCCGAAGGGCAACGCACGCAGGATATTGGCAATTTCCCGGTGATTGCGCCCAATGGGCGGATTATTCCGATCTCTGAACTTAGTGACATCGTATTGACGGCGGGGCCAACCGAAATCCGCCACCGTGAGCGGCTTAGAACCATCACGCTGGAAATACGACCCTCGGCTGATATTGCGTTGGAAACCGCGTTGGAAATTATGCAAGACAAGGTGATGAAACCGCTTGTGGATGGTGACCTGCCGGGCGATGTGCGCATGACCATATCGGGGGCGGCGGATCAGTTGACGTTGACATGGAACGCATTACAGACAAATCTGTTGCTGGCACTGGTGATTGTGTTTCTGGTGATGGCGGTGCTGTTTGAAAGCTTTATTCTGCCACTGGTCATTCTGGTTTCTGTACCCGTAGCCGGGGCGGGTGGCGTGGTTGGGTTGGCGGCGATCAACATGCTTTACACCCAGCCTTTGGATATGCTGACCCTGTTGGGCTTTGTTATTCTGGTGGGCATTGTGGTCAACAATGCGATTTTGCTGGTGCATCAGGCGCAACATCACCTGCGCGAAGACGGCATGAGCGTGATTGATGCGATTGAGGAAGCGACCCGCAACAGGATACGGCCTATTTTCATGTCTACGTTGACCTCGGTTTTCGGGATGTTGCCACTGGTGGTGTTTCCGGGGGCGGGGTCTGAATTGTATCGCGGGCTTGGCTCTGTGGTGGTTGGTGGGCTGTCTTTAAGCGCGATTTTAACGCTGCTTCTGGTGCCGCCTTTGTTGCGGCTGACGCTTCGTGAGAATACTGCCAAGGCATAAATAACATATGTTTTAAATTTACCTATTGACACATTTTGTTTTTTATTATCTTCAATGCATATGAATGATTTGATGCTTAACTAAGGCCTGATGAACTCAACAGGCCCTAATCACAAAGATAACAGCCATGTCAGGTAAATTCAGCGTAACAGTGGCCCCCAACGGGGCGCGGCGGAACAAGGCGGATCACCCCGCTTTGCCGATAAGTGTGGCCGAGACCGCGCAAACTGCTAAGGCCTGTTTTGCGGCGGGTGCTGATTGTATTCATCTGCATATCCGTGACGACAATGGGCAGCATTCGCTGGATGCGGGTCGCTACAAAGAAGCGATTGCGGCGATCAATCAAGCAGCACCTGCAATGTCGGTGCAGATCACAACCGAGGCGGCGGGGGTGTTCGATGTACCTGCGCAATACGCTTGCCTGAAACAAGTGCGCCCCAAGGCGGTCAGTGTCTCTGTGCGCGAAATGGCCCGTGATGTGGCGGTGGCAACAAAGCTATACGGGTTTGCGGCTGAAGCGGGCATTGAAGTTCAACATATTTTATATGACATAACAGATGTGGCTTTGCTGAATAAATGGTGGCAAAGCGGTATTATAGCACGAACCATGCATTCCGCACTTTTTGTCCTTGGACAATACCAGCCACCTGTTTTGGCCCAGCCAAAGGATTTGGCGGCGTTTCTGGATGCAACATCTGACATGAAACTTAATTGGACTGTGTGCGCATTTGGCCAAAATGAGCTTGCTTGTATGCGCGAAGCGTTGAAACATGGCGGTAATATCCGTGTTGGATTTGAGAATAATATGCACCTGCCTGATGGCMGTGTTGCACCTGATAATGCCGAGCTGGTARYACTTGCRGTTCGSGCTGGAATGAAGCTGGGYTTGCRCCCKTATAGACAAATGGAGCCTATCTAATGTCCCATGTTTTTCCYCGTCACAGCAAAYTRAATGCCCCYGTCGCSGTGGGCGGTGAAGGCTGCTATCTRATTGATAAATCWGGCAAACGCTATTTTGACGGCTCAGGCGGGGCGGCRGTTTCTTGTTTGGGGCATGGYGATAAGGAAGTRACSCAAGCGATCAAAGCSCARYTGGATAAGTTGGCKTTTGCGCATACCRGTTTTTTCACCTCGGAACCTGCGGAAGMRYTGGCGGATYTGTTGATYGAACACGCRCCRACWGGCATTGAACGGGTCTATTTTGTTTCGGGCGGTTCTGAAGCAACTGAAGCTGCGATTAAGTTGGCGCGCCAATATCATGTGGAACGCGGGCAGCCGCAACGCCGCCATTTGATTGCGCGCAAGCAAAGCTATCACGGCAATACCATCGGGGCATTGTCTGCTGGTGGAAACGCATGGCGCAGGCAACAGTTTGCGCCGATCTTGCTGGATGTTAGCCATATATCGCCTTGTTATGAATATGCTTTTCGCAGCGATGATGAAAGTTCGGAAGCTTACGGGCAGCGTATGGCGCAAGAGCTGGAAGATGAAATTCTGCGCCTTGGCCCAGACACGGTAATGGCTTTTATGGCGGAACCTGTTGTGGGGGCAACTTTGGGGGCAGTGCCCGCTGTGGCGGGGTACTTTAAGCGTATCCGTGAAATATGCGACCAGTACGGTGTGTTGTTGATACTGGATGAGGTGATGTGCGGCATGGGGCGCACGGGCTATCTTTATGCCTGTGAAGCCGATGATGTGCGGCCTGATATATTGTGCATCGCCAAGGGGCTTGGGGCGGGGTATCAGCCGATTGGCGCGATGCTTTGCAGTGGGGAAATATATGATACCATCGCGGATGGTACGGGTTTTTTCCAGCATGGGCATACTTATGTAGGCCACCCTGTTGCCACAGCCGCTGGTCTGGCCGTGGTGCGGGCAATTTTGGATCGCGGACTTTTGGCGCGGGTGCGCGAAATGGGTGATAAGCTGCAAACAGCTTTGACCCAAGCCTTTGGCCAGCATCCCCATATTGGCGATATTCGCGGGCGCGGCTTGTTTATCGGGTTAGAGATTGTGCAAGATCGCGCAACCAAAACCCCGTTTGACCCCAGCCTGAATATTGCCGCCCGTTTCAAAAAAACGGCTTTTGCCGAAGGCTTGGTTTGTTACCCGATGTCTGGCACACGCGATGGCAAACATGGGGATCACATCATGCTGGCACCGCCCTTTATCATGACCGATGAACAGATAGACGAGATCATTGATTGCTTGCGTAAAAGCTTGGGTAAAGTGCTTTAAAGCGGGAACACGATCAGGATCATTGGCACGGAAACCGCGACCACAAGGATTTCCAAAGGTAGCCCCGTGCGCCAGTAATCCCCGAAGCTATAGCCGCCCGGCCCCATGATCAGGGTGTTGTTCTTGTGCCCGATCGGGGTCAGGAAGGCGCATGAAGCGGCCACGGCTACGGCCATCAGGAACGGGTCGGGGTTGACGTTTAACGTGGTGGCTACATCCAGTGCAATCGGCCCGCCGATGACGGCAGTGGCAGTGTTGTTCAGCACATCCGACAGGGTCATTACCACGATCATTAACACTGTCAGAACCGCCCAAGCGGGTAGGCCCGATGTGATGTCGATGATGTTTTGTGCAATCAGTGCGGTGCCGCCTGAGTTTTCCAAGGCAACGCCCAACGGGATCATACTGCCCAGCAGAACAATGACGGGCCATTCGATGTGATCATATAGGTTACGGATTGGTACGATGTCCAAAACCACATAAAGCACCACAACAATGGCCAGCGTGGTTGCAAGATATAGCAACCCGAATGCGGACACGGCAATGGCACTGGCAAATATTGCAATGGCCAGCCAGGCGCGGCTGTGTTGTGTCACGTTCAAGCCGCGTTTGGCTAGGGGCAATACGCCCAGCCATGTGGCTGTTTCATCCAGAATGTCCTTGGGGCCGATCAGCAATAAAACGTCGCCTGCGCGAATAAGTTCGTGGCGCACACGTTTGTTAAAGCGTTTGCCTTGGCGTGAGATACCCAACAGCGCGATGCCACGCCTTGCGCGTAATCGCAGTGACAGAGCCGAGCGGCCAATGATGCGGGCATCACTTGGCACCACGACCTCGATCAGTTCCAAGCCGCCTGTGACGGTATCGCCAACGGGTTGCTCGCCGAAAAACTCCAAACTGGCAGAGCCGCGAAACTGGTCGATATCTTCGGCCATAGCTTCAACCACCAACATGTCGTTGGCGCGTAATTTTACCGATGCACCAAAGCCGCCCAAACGGATGCCGTTGCGCACCACACCCAGAATTTCCACACCATCTTCGTCGGCTTTAGCGTAAAGATCGCGCACCAGCTTGCCGATTGATTTGGATTTTTCAGGGATAACCAGTTCGGCCACATACCCGTCAAGGCCGATATGGTTGCCTTTGCCGGAAGCGGTTTCTTCGCCCTTTGGCATCAACCGCCAGCCGATCGTGGCGACAAACAAGATACCTGCAACAGCCACGGTCAGGCCCACGGGGGCAAAATCAAACATGCCAAAAGGTTCGCCTACCGCGCGTTCACGGAATGAGGCGATGATGATATTGGGCGGGGTACCGATCAGGGTGACCATGCCGCCCAATATGGTGGCAAATGACAGTGGCATCAGGGTGGCGCGAACTGTGCGGCCCGCCTTGTTGGCAGCTGAAATATCTACAGGCATCAACAGGGCCATGGCGGCCACGTTGTTCATGAAAGCGGACAGGATAGCCCCCACGCCGCTCATCACTATGATATGGCCACTGACGGCACGGCTTGTGTCGATCAGACGTTTGGTGATCAGATCAATCGCACCAGAGTTTTGCAAGCCGCGCGAAATAACCAACACTAGGGCCACGATAATGGTGGCGGGATGGCCAAAACCTGAAAAGGCCAGATTAGTGGGCAGCAAGCCCAGAACCAAAGCGATAAGAAGGGCAGAAAACGCGATGATGTCATAGCGCCATTTCCCCCATAGCAGCATCCCGAAGACGCCTGCAAAAAGGCTGAATAATAATATTTGATCAGTTGTCATGGGGCATCATCGCAAATTTTGCCAAGGGTGCAAGTGTGTAAAATGAATTCAGGGTAAAATACGCCCCGTCGTTGGGTGATACGCATCCGTAATCATTCCGCGCATTTTAGCAACCATGCTTGAAAATATTGAAGGTTGGGCGGTTAATCAGACTGTATTCTTTTGGGGGTGGTAAATATATGCGTAAGCTATTTATAAAACCCTTGAACTATGGGTAAATAAAGCGATTACAATGGGTTAATATACTGTCCTATCTGATGAAATATAGGCGCGGTGATGTCTATTTCGTCTCAAAAACCCGGTCAAAACACTGCTTCAAGGCCATATCCACATCCGTCATCGAAACCGGCAGCCCCAGATCAACCAGACTGGTGACCCCGTGTTCCTGAATGCCACAAGGAATGATGCCGCCATAATGCTCCAGATCAGGTTCAACATTGATACTGATTCCGTGAAAACTGACCCATTTACGCAGGCGCACCCCGATGGCCGCGATCTTATCTTCAGGATGCTTTCCCAAAGCCGTCAACGGCTTATCTTTGCGCACCACCCAAACCCCCACACGCCCCGCACGACGCTCACCTTTGACCCCGAACTCGGCCAGTGTCAGGATCACCCAGTCTTCTAGATTTTGCACGAATTTTCGCACATCCTTGCCGCGCGTGTTCAAATCCAGCATCGCATAAGCAATCCGCTGCCCCGGCCCATGATAAGTATACTGCCCGCCGCGTTGGCTTTTATAGACAGGAAAACGGTCAGGATCGACCAGATCAGCGACGTTTGCACTGGTGCCAGCCGTATATAGGGGCGGGTGTTCCAGCAGCCAGATTTGTTCAGAAGCCTTGCCCGCGATCATGCCTGCGACATGGGTATTCATATGCGCAATCGCATCAGGATAGGGCGTGAAGCCGTCAGAGGTTTTCCATTCCAGCATGGCCCTGTGTTTCCCAAAAAAGCTGACGCGCGTCCAGTCGTTAATTGGGCGTTGCACCATAATAACCAGATGCCGCAATAAACCGCGCTATTTTACTCTGAGAGTGACAGGAGGCACAGCACCAAGCTACAGAATGGCTCTGGAATTGCAACAATCCCTCTCATGGTTTCAAGACAAACCATTGCGGGGCAACGGGCGCCCCCCCCGCAATTTGTTTTATGTTGGCGAGGATGAAGCTGCTACAAACATTAAATATGACTAATATCGCACCAAACTTACGGGCTTCTTTCAACATTGTCTTACGAACCATTTTGGGCTTTGCACTTAGAAAAAATATCTAACTTTTCTTTGCGCACATCTGTTTGAATATCCAACATCCCCAACATGGAATGGAATAGATTGGCATGGCTAATGGTTTGATCGCCTTGTTTTGCAATACAAGATTGATCAATACCAAATTGTTTCTGATATTCAGGTGACATCCAAACAATCATAGGCACTTTTGTTTGCGTTTCCGGGGCCATAAAATAAGGGGCACCATGCAGATATAGACCGTTTTCCCCCAAGGATTCACCATGATCCGAGATGTAGACCAGCGATGTTAACAGATTGTCTTGTTTTGATAGCAGATCAATGGTTTGCGCCAATATGTGATCAGTATAAAGTATCGTATTATCATACGAGTTTGTGATTTGTTCCGGGGTGCAATTTTTGAATTCTGCGGTGCGACAAGCAGGTTTGAATTTTTCAAACTCATCAGGATAGCGCAAATAATAGGTTGGCCCATGGCTGCCGATTAGGTGCAAAACAAGAACGGTATCTTCAGTAATGGTTTTTGCAAACTCTTCAATATATTGCTGGAAAATACCATCATTACATTCGCCGTTTGAACAAAACTCTGCGTTGCTTATATTGTTGAATTTGCGCGACTTTATGCGTGCTGCGATTCCCTTATCGCCGGTATTATTATCCCACCATTCAACGTTCATACCTGCGTAACGCAAGACATCAAGCATGTTTTCATTGGAAACCCCGTTTTTGTAGGAATACGATTGTCGATCAAATTTGGAAAACATACAGGGAAGCGAAATAGCCGTTGCTGTGCCACAGCTATTAACATCTTTGAAGTTTATAATCGGTTGCTTGGCCAATTCTGGATTTGTTTCGCGTGCATATCCGTTTAAGCTGTGATTTTGGCTTCTTGCGGTTTCACCGATCACAAGCAATGAAAGAACCGGCTTTTTGGCACTTGTAAGTAACGTTCCCTTTTTTGCATCCATGCCTAGTGGCGCGATAACAATATCGCGTGTCTGTAATACCATTTTAGCGTATCTAATTGTGCCAACCAATGCAGCACCCGGTTGATGGCTTCCCATAAAATCTTTGCGCTCTCTTGCAACAGATGAATAGGTTTTGAAATTTGTAAGAAGTAATCCCACGGTCAAAACAAGACATAACAAAAACAAGCCAGTATTGACGAAAACTGTGCGCCAGAATGTTTTTGTACTTAGCTTAACCCAAAAAACGACAATTGCAGGTAAAATACCCCAAACCAGCACCTGAAAAACAAAGTCAAAAGTTATAAGATGTTTTGATTCGGCGACTGTCGTGCTGACAACATTTTGAACCATATCTCGATTGATAATTACACCCAAGTTATCCATGTAATAAGAAGAAACCGATGAAAGGATCAGAATGAACGCCAGAAATGGTTGCAATGTTTTACGGCTTCCAAAGATAGAAAACGCTGCGACCATAAGGGAAAGTACGGCCAATACTAGAATATAGAATTGGCTTATATGCCCAGAAAATATTTCATACCCTTTTGCCCAAAAAGTATTATTATAGAACATCAGAATGAAGATAACTGTTCCAAATATTAAAACAGTTGGACTGACACGAATTCTGCCAGGCATAAACCATTTTTTTTTGGCTGAAATGAAGTTTGCTACGTTTGTCATCATGATATTCCTAATTGCATTGGCAGATGTAGTGCAGATTTTAGCTTACGGCAACATTACGGATTATAAAAAATTTGGGCCGTCATATATATCGTTGATCATAATTACCCCCAAGGATTTTGGAAGCGAATATCCGTTTTAAGGTGCGGGAATATCCATTGGTTGCCCACTGAGGGCCGCGCGTATCTGGTCTCGTTTAGATCACGGCATTGGGTTTAATGCGGGGATGAATGTTGAAATACATACAAACCCATACCAGTTTAAATCAACCGCGCTCACACCATAAAGCTTTGCCAGATCCGGCCATTTCAATTGCCCTCTTGATCAAAGTGCTTAATAGCAAAATATTTGGCGTCATTTTGTGCGGGAAATAAGTGAGCATCTGACATGTTATACCAGCGTCCACGGCCAACAATGTATAAACATGCATTTGTAAGCATCTTGTAAGTTATGCCTTTTATTTCATCCATTGAAATTTCCTCGTATACATGGAGAAAACTATGAAGTTTTTAACTTTAATTTTAGGTCTGGCCATTTCAGTGGCGGCACCTCTTAACGCGGCATCCCTTCCCAAACTGGATAATTTAACATTTGATGTTATGCGCAAAGGTAAAGATATCGGGGATCATAGTTTTAAGTTCAATGGGTCGACAAACGCTTTCAGCGTAAAAGTGTCTACAAATATCGTTGCAAAAATTCCGTTGATTCAAATAATCGCATATAGTTTTCAACATTCCAGTGTCGAGATGTGGCGCAATGGCAAGTTACAAAAGCTGACATCTAAAACAAACGATGATGGCACACCGAAGCAGCTGAATTCCGGCCCCAGTGCAAACCTGCCCGCCAGCCTTTGGAATGTTGACATCGTGCGCAGCAAGAAATTGTTGAACACAATAGATGGAAAGATCATGTCGGTGCGTTCAGCTGATCTTGGGTTTGAAATGGTACCTACAAAAAGAGGCAAAGTTGAAGCACACCATTACCGTATCTCTGGTGAGTTAAAGCGCGATCTTTGGTATGATGCGAACGACGCCCTTGTGCGTGTTTCATTTAAAGCGGATGATGGTTCTACAATTACATACGTGCGAAAATAGGACTTGGCCCATGCGGCTTCTATACGTGGAAGATAATGAAAAGCTGGTGCAGAATATTTGTGCCAGTTTACGAAAGAATCTTTTGGATTTAAGGGCAACCTCAAAGATCCAAACCTTGCGCCACATCGGGTATATTTTAGAGGAAGATGAACAATGACTTATCTTACTTCATTGTTTGGGCAACGCGATTCTTTACAACGTAGCCTGATCATTAATATAGCCATTGCATTAAGCTTGTGTATTACCTTGGCAGCAACAATTCTGATCTATGAATTTAATGAATATCTTGCGGAAAACCTGGAAGATGCGCTTTATCAAGAAGCCAAGGAAGTTATCGGTCAAATTGACCCGTCTCAAGAGACATATGGCCTAAACCCGAGCGCGGTTAGGTTTGCAGGTGTTGAAGGCCTATATCAATATACAGTATTTGATAAAACCGGAACGGCACTTGTTGGCAATGAAACATCCCCCCAAATACAAGATCAAATCGTGAAACTACAGCTTGGTCGAAGGGCGCGGATATTATTGCGCGGGGATCGTATAAGTATTGGGCTTCGCGCCAAGATTGACGACCAAGACTATATAGTGCTTGTTTCAACCTTTCCCCTAAGCATCCAAGAAACACAGCTACAAAAACTTACATATGCATTCAAAGAACAGTTTATATGGATCATCTTGGGCATATTTACTATTTTGGCGACCGCAGTTTTAGCAACAAAACGATCATTAAGTTTTTTGGGGCCGGTACAAGAACAGGCCCAGTTAATTGGGCCGGTGGCAACGATAAAACGCTTATCTATGGAACATGTCCCAACCGAAATCGCCCCTTTAATTATGGCTGTGAACGGTGCCTTCGACCGTCTGGAAAAGGGATATCAGGCACAACGTGATTTTTCTTCCAATGTAGCACATGAGGTCAGAACACCGCTGGCCGTGTTGCGATCCAGCATAGAAAGAATTGAAGACCCGAAAGTAAAAGGCACCATCCGTGAAGATGTCTTGCGGTTGGAACGTATGTTCGAACAGATGATTGATTTGTCGCGGGCCGATGCACAGGGGAAAAACGCGCATGTGTCGATAGATTTAAAGCAACTGGCTGTGGATGTGGCAATGGAAATGAGTGTTGGCGCGTTGAAAGATAAAAAATCGTTAGCCGTGACGGGGGTGGATCAATGCTTTGTTACAGGCAATATGGGGTTGATCCATATTGGCGTTAAAAACCTTGTTCGCAACGCGCTAATATACTCACCGATTGGCACAGAGGTAGAGATTGAAGTTACGAAAAACCCGCCCAGCATTAGAATACTGGATAGGGGTGACGGAATTAAAGAAGATCAAAAATCACATTTGTTTGAACGTTTCCAACGGGGGGTTGCAGCAAATAGCAATATATCGGGTTCTGGCATTGGCTTGGCCATCGTAAAATCAGTGGCAGATGCACATAATGCCCAGATCAATATGCATGATAGGCCAGATGGCGGCAGTATCTTTGAATTAATCTTCCCATCTGGATAATAGGAATATTATTGTAAGTATCCTGTAAGCCAAACCACGCTAAGCGGCCTTCAGAACATAGGCTGTAGACCCATTTCACAATTAGGATAATGGGTTAAATGTCATCTAAGGTAGTTATCTGGGTCAGCCCCTAAATTTAATAGGTCCTGACCCTAGGTCTACGCCCAAGGGTTTCACCCCGTTTTCAAGGGTAGAACAAGCCACGCAAAATACACCAGACAAACGCATGTCATAAGGATCGTACTCAGGGATAGCCCCAGCGTTTGGGTGGCAGTACCTATTGTAAATGCACCAAGGGCAGATGCCCCTGTGGCCACGACGATCCAGATTGACATCACCCGCCCGCGCATATCATCGGGCAGGTCGGCCTGAATGGCCGATTGCAAGCTGACACCTAAGTAGGTGCTGGCAAAACCAAGGGCAGCGGCTGCAATCAATGTGATATTCCAGATGTTTGAGTTGCCAAAAACCGCAACAGCCAGAATGCCTAAGGTGGTGATGATTATGGTGGGTAGACCCATAGTTTTGGCAGGTCGGGAAGGGCCAAAAGCTTTCAGGATAGCCGAGACCACAGCACCGGCACCCACGGCTGACCCCAACTGCCCAAGACCTACGGCGCCTTTGTTGAACAGCCCGTCCGCCACCACAGGCAGGATTTCGGTTGTGCCGCGTATGGACAATGCCATCAGCGCAGTCATGAGTAGGACAAGACGCAATTCGGGGCGGTGCCGCAGGTAATTGATGCCGGTTTTCAAGGCGGTCATGAAGGGTTCTTTGCCGCCGGTTTTTCGCGTGTCGCGTGGTTTTAGAAATGGCACGATCATCAAACTGGGAAAATAAAACAGGATTGAAGCCGCCAGGGCCCATGTGATGCCCAATTGATCAATAATAATCCCGCCCAAAGCAGGGCTGATCATGCGTGCTGTGTTAAAACTCAGGGCCGCAAGAGCTACGACCGACCCAACCTGATCACGTTCTACCAGACGGGGTGCCAGTGACATGCGCACGGGGTGGTGGGCGGATGACACCATGCCGATGGCAATAGCAATGGCAGATAAAAGCGTGGGTGACAGCTGGCCAGAAACATGGATGGCCAGTAGCGTGGCAATGCACACAATCATTGAACTGTTGGTGCCTATGGCGGCTAGTTTGATGTTGGTGCGGTCAATTAGAACACCAAAGAACGGGCCGGTCAGAAAGGTTGGTAACAGTGATAGGGCGGCGACAAGACCCACAAAACTGGCCGATGCCGTAAGTTCCCACGCCATCCAACCGATTAGAACACGCATGATCCACAGACCGTTTACAGCACAAAGCCCGCCGATATAGTACAGACGAAAACTGGGGGATTTCAGGGCGGTTAGGTTCATGTGCCACAAAACGTCTGTTGAACGGCCTCTTCGGGTTTGGCGGCGGCCTCATACTCATCCGCATTTTCTTGTTGTTCGAACGGGTTTTTCAGAACCTCGATCAGGCGGTGCATCAAGGTGTAATCACCCGATGTTCCCGCCACGATAGCCTGTTCAACACGGTGGTTGCGCGCGATGTAAATCGGGTTAGCGGCATTCATCAAAACCTGACTTTCGGATGCAGAAATACCGCTTTCGTCGCGTGCTTTTTGCCACTGGGTTAGCCAGCTTTCAGCCGCTTCTTTTCCATTGAACAAGGCCAGGAAACTGTCACGTATATCGTTTTGCTCCAACCTGCGCAGGTAAGAAAAGAACAAGGTAAAGTCTATCTTGTGTTCTGCCATGATTTGTAAGGTGTTTTCCAGTAATATTGGATTTGTGCTGTTTAATCCTAGTTTATGGGCAAATTCTGTCTGAAAACATTGATTAAATCCTTCACTGAAATCTGCCAATGTGGCCTCTATCTGTTTTGCCACCGCGTTTTCATCCCCTCCCCAGATCGGTGATAGTGCTTCACCCAAACGCATCAAGTTCCAATGCGCCATATGCGGTTGCCGCCCCCATGCGTAGCGGCCCTGCGCGTCGATAGAGCTGAACACTTTCATCGGCTCAAAATTTTCCATAAAGGCGCACGGGCCGTAGTCTATGGTTTGGCCTGCGATGTGGCAGTTGTCGGTGTTCATCACGCCGTGGATAAAACCGAATTTCATCCAAAGTGCGATCAGTTTTGCCTGACGTTTGATGATGGCCGCGAACAGGGCCTGCACTGGATTTTCTGCGCGTCCAGCTTCGGGGTAAAGCCGATCAATGGTGTAGTCGGCAAGGGCTTGCAGGGCTTTGTGATCATTGTTGGCATAGAAGTATTGAAATGTGCCGACGCGAATGTGGGACAGGGCCACACGGGTCAGGATGGCACCGGGCAATGCCGTTTCGCGGTACACAGGTTCACCAGTTGTCACCGCAGCCAAGGCGCGCGTGGTGGGCACGCCAAGCGTGTGCATGGCTTCGGACAAGATGTATTCACGTATCACAGGGCCAACGGCAGATTTACCATCGCCACCACGTGAATAAGGTGTGCGGCCGGAACCTTTGAGTTGCAGATCAAACCCCGCCACCTCACCCAACAGCAAAGCGCGGCCATCGCCCAAGCGTGCAGACCAACCGCCGAACTGGTGGCCTGCATAGGCCATCGCCAAAGGATCAGCCCCATGGGGTAGCTTTTGGCCTGATACCATTGCCAGACCCGCATCCGAAGTCAGAAAGCCTGGATCAATGCCCAACTCATTAGCCAAATCCGTATTGGCGGCAATCCACGCAGGGTTTGGGGCAGGGGCGGCGGATTGCCGGGTGTAAAATACATCCGGCAGGGCCGCATAGCTGTTGTTGAACTGTATAGCAGTCAAAAGTTTACCTAACGTTATGATTGTCGGCGATTTCAGGATATTTTGGTTGAACTTAAGGCGCATTCGGTTAGAAAGTCAAAGAAGCATTATTGATAGGAGCAAACAATGGCACTAACGGCAAATGACAAAGTTTTAACAGAAACTTTCTGGGCAGCAGAGGGTAATGCCTTACTGGTCAAACGGATTGTGCTGGTTGTTGCGGGCATTCTGGCTTTGGCCGTTGCTGCAAAGATCAAACTACCTATCCCGCCATCCCCTGTGCCAGTAACGATGGGAACCTTCGCAGTTCTGACCATCGGTGCGGCATACGGCCCGCGTTTGGGTCTGGTCACAATATTCGGCTATATGCTGATCGGGGTCTTGGGTTTTGACGTATTCGCAAACTCAACGGCGCAAGCAAACGGCTTGACCTATATGATGGGCGGCACAGGCGGCTATCTGGTAGGCTTCGTTCTGGCGACATTGGCAATGGGGTACCTGGCGCGGATCGGCTGGGATCGCAGCGTTTTCAAAATGGGCGCGTCCATGTTGATCGGCAACGCATTAATCTACATTCCGGGCGTTTTGTGGCTGG
This sequence comes from Amylibacter sp., assembly GCA_016764475.1. Taxonomy (GTDB): domain Bacteria; phylum Pseudomonadota; class Alphaproteobacteria; order Rhodobacterales; family Rhodobacteraceae; genus Amylibacter. The sequence continues at coordinate 27,604 of JAESRV010000093.1, read as the reverse complement.
CATATCTGTACAGTTTTGAAAAATCCATTGAATGGGGCCTGACACCGTTTTTGATCGGTGACGGCATGAAGCTGGCACTGGCTGCCTTGATCGTTCCTGCATTGTGGAAATTGATCGGTTCAGCACGGACTTGATCCCTGAACAAAATAACAAAACGGGCGTCATTTTTATGACGCCTTTTTTATGCAGATAAAAAGAGGTTGATATGACATTCCCAAACACATTCATCGAAAAAGAAGTGATGTCCGAATTGGCAGCGAAAATGCTGTTGGAAATTGGTGCTGTAAATTTTCGCGCCGATGAACCCTATACCTTTGCCTCTGGCCTTGCCTCACCCGTCTATATTGATTGCCGCAAGCTGATTTCTTATCCGCGTATTCGTTCCGCCCTGATGGATTTTGCAGTGGCAACCTTATACCGCGATGTGGGCTTTGAACAGTTTGATGCCGCCGCCGGTGGCGAAACCGCAGGCATTCCGTTTGCTGCGTGGATTGCGGACCGGATGAACTTACCGATGCAATATGTGCGCAAGAAACCAAAGGGTTACGGGCGCGACGCGCAGATCGAAGGCGATATTTCAGAAGGCCAGCGCGTGTTGTTGGTGGAAGACCTGACCACGGATGGCGGATCAAAGTTGTTGTTTTCCGATGCTATTCGCCGCGCGGGGGCAGAATGCAAGCATATTTTGGTGGTGTTCTATTACGACATTTTTGAAAACACCCATGAGATGCTGGCGGAAAATGGCTTGAAGCTGCATTATCTGGTCACATGGTGGGACGTTCTGAAAGTCGCCCGCACCCAAGGTAATTTCGATGCGAAAACCCTGGATCAGGTTGAAGCGTTCTTGAACGCGCCGCTGGAATGGTCAAAGGCCAACGGCGGGGTTTATGAGTTGCCTAAGACTGGATAAGTCAAAGCTCGCGCAAACGCGCTTCCAGCTCAGTCAGGCGTTTCAATGACCGTGAAAGCGTGTCTTTCAACATCGCTATTTCACCCAACGTGTCATTGATGCCTTCGGGGCGATCATAGTTTTCAACCACATGATGCGTGCCATTGCTTTCGCCGCTGATCAACCAGATCATCGACACATTCAACATACCCGCCAACATCTGAATGCGGTTGGCACGCGGTGCGCCCAAGTCATTTTCCCATTTCTGAATGACCTTTTTCTTGACCCCGACCTTATCCGCCAACCCTTTTACACTTAGCCCTTTGGTAAGACGCGCGGCTTCCAAACGGTCGCCAAAAGTTGCAGTTTCTTCGTTGAAAAAATCATTTTTTTGAGTGTCAGTTAAGGTCAAAACGGGCTCCTGCTATAGCATATGCTATTGTTTTCGTCGGAGGTTACTAGCGTATCGCTAACCAGAATGCAAATATCACGCCAGATCGTTTGGATTTTTGGAATGTTGTGATTGAAAAGCGGAATGTCGGGTCTGGTGACTAGACGGCGTTTGCACGTTCTGCGTATGTTTTGAACTATCATAAGAAGGAAAATCACGATGTCACTCTGGCCCGATGAAATCACACTAACTGGTAGTCATGTTATTGTAGAACCCTTGCAGATGCGCCATGAAAACGACCTGAAAGAAGCGGCCGCCGACGGTGAATTGCACCGTTTGTGGTATACGATGATCCCAACGCCTGTTGGTGTGGGGGCTGAAATTGAACGGCGGCTGTCTTTGCGCCAAAGCGGATCCATGCTGCCCTTTGCAATTATTGACAAAGCCAGTGGGCGCGCGGTTGGCATGACCACATATATGAACATTGATGCGGCAACCAAGCGGGTGGAAATAGGTTCTACCTGGTACCGCAAAGCGGTGCAACGGTCGCCACTGAACACGGAATGCAAATTTATGCTACTGCAACACGCGTTTGAAAAACTGGATTGCGCTGCCGTGGAATTTCGCACCCATCACATTAATACCCAAAGCCGCCGTGGTATTGAGCGTTTAGGGGCGAAGCTGGACGGTATTTTGCGGTCGCACATGCTGCTTGCAAACGGGACGGTACGTGACACGGCGGTGTATTCGATCATTGCGTGTGAATGGCCCACGGTAAAGGCGCATTTGACTTGGAAGATGGAAATGCCACGATAACCTCACGCTGATTTGTGCCGAGTGTGATCTGCTGTACTGTCAGTGCCGTGGGTTTTGTGTTACTCTACCCAAAAATAATAATAAAAATTAGGGGCGGCAGGCAGTGCGTTTCAGTCTTTTAACCAGTTTGAGTGTTATTCTAATGGCGTGTGGCAGCCCCAATCCGCCACCCACAGCTATTGCAATCACGGCCCCTGTGGAACCCAAGCCACAGATCGTTGTATCAGCCACCAATGTGAAGTTTGATGATACGGACCCATATGATTGGACCGCGAAAAAGCCATGGCGATATCCGATCCATGGCATTGACGTATCAAAATTTCAGGGGAATATTGATTGGGTGCAGGCAGGTCAATCAGGTGTGAACTTTGCCTATATCAAAGCCACAGAAGGTGGCGATCATCTGGATGAGCGGTTTGAAGAAAACTGGAATGCGGCACGCAGGGCAGGGGTTTTGCGCGGCGCCTATCATTTCTATTACTTTTGCCGCACCGCTTCAGAGCAGGCGAACTGGTACATCAAAAACGTCCCCAAAGACCCCAAAGCCCTACCGCCTGTGGTGGATATGGAATGGAACCAGGCATCGCGCACCTGTCGCTACCGCCCCAAGCCTGCGGTGGTTCGCAATGAAATGCGGGTCTATCTGGATCGTATCACCGCGCATTACGGTAAACGCCCGGTTATTTATGTGACACCTGATTTTTACGAGGAAAACCAGTTGAACAGGATCAGAGGCTATAATTTCTGGCTACGTTCCGTGGCCGATCACCCAAGGCAGCGCTATCGCGGCCAACCTTGGGCGTTTTGGCAATATACCAGCACCGGCGTGGTGCCGGGGATTGAAGGGGATGTTGACCTGAACGCCTTTGCAGGCTCTGTGCCTGACTGGCGCGACTGGATTGAAAGCAATACGGTGCAGTCGGGCAGTTAGCCCTGAACCGTCAGCCGTTGTTTGCCCAAACCCTGAACTTCAGTTTCCACAATATCACCCGCTTGCAGGAAGCAAGGGGTTGGTTTCATGCCCATGGCCACACCTTCTGGCGTGCCTGTGGCGATGATATCGCCGACGCGCAGGGTGAAATACTGGCTCATGTTGCTGATGATCTCGGCCACGGTAAAGATCATGTCAGAGGTGTTTGAGCTTTGCCGCATCTGCCCGTTGACTGCACATGTTACACCCAGATTTTGCGGGTCTTTAACCTTGTCAGCGGTGATCAGATAAGGCCCGACAGGCGCGAATGTGGGGGCGGATTTACCCTTAACCCATTGTCCCCCACGGCTTTTCTGGAACTCGCGTTCGGACACATCGTTCAGTGTGCAATAGGCTGCAACATGGGAAAGGGCTTCATCTTCAGAGACATAGGATGCTTCTTTGCCGATGATCACGCCCAGTTCCACTTCCCAATCAAGACAGGTAGAGCCTTGCGGGATTTGGATGAAGTCATATGGGCCGTTTAGGGCGGATGTGGCTTTGTTGAAGACCAGCGGCTCAGTGGGCAGGGTGGAACCTGTTTCGGCTGCGTGTTTGGCGTAGTTCAAACCAATGCAATAAAAATTCGGCACATCTGCCAAAGCACAGCCAATACGTGGATCACCCGAGATAACCGGCAGGGTGGTGATGTCGATGCTTTTCAGGGTTTTAATGTTCTCAAGTGAAACTGTACTGCCTGCAAAATCGCCAGTGTGTTCAGACAGATCACGAATGTTCCCGTCCGCATCCAAACATCCCGGTTTTTCTTGCCCCTTGGGGCCGTAGCGTAAAAGTTTCATATGGTCACCCCTTTGGTGTTTTAAAATGTTTTGACAGTTTCAAGCCTTGCCCCTGATAGTTTGATTTCAGATCAGCACCGTATAGAATATCGGGCACTTCGGCCATGTATTCATAAATCAAACGACCCACGGACTGGCCGTGTTCCAGCGCAAAAGGTGCCTCGTGACAGCGCACTTCCAGCACACCGCGCGATCCCGCACCACCTGCATCGGTATTGCCGAAGCCGGGGTCAAAGAAGCCTGCGTAATGCACCCGAAACTCACCCACCATCGCCAGATAAGGTGCCATTTCGGCAGCGCAGTTCGGCGGAATATGCACGGCTTCGCGGCTGACAAGAATGTAAAACGCGCCCGGATCCAGAATGATACGCCCCCGTTCAACATAAACCTGTTCCCAGTATTCGGACGGGTTGTAATGGTCGATCAGGCCAAGGTCTATCAGGCCTGTATGGGGTTTGGCGCGGTAGCCGACCAACCCGTTTGGCAGATCAAGATCAACAGAAAAGCCTAAGCCGTGATCGATTTGGGCAGGGCCGTCGACAAGGCCGATGTCATTATGCAAGCCCAGCAACGCGTCGTCTGACAATGTGGATATGCCACGGCGAAAGCGGATTTGGTTCAAGCGTATACCGGGGCGCACAAGAACCGAGAATGAACGCGGGCTGATCTCGGCATAAAGCGGGCCTTGGTAGCCAGCTTCTATGCGGTCAAATTCAATACCGTTGTCGGTGATGCACCGTGTGAACAGGTCAAGACGGCCTGTAGAGCTTTTGGCGTTGGCCACAGCGGTAATGTCGGTTGGTAGGTTCAGGCCTTCCATTAAAGGGATCAGGTAAACGCAGCCTTTTTCCAGAACGGCCCCGTTTGACAGATCAATCTCGTGGGTTTTGAAATCTTCCAGACGGGATTGCACTGAATTGCCCTTACCCGTCAGGAAGGATGCGCGCACGCGGTAAGCGATTGCACCCAGACGCAAATCCAGACTGGCAGGTTGTATTTGCCCATCGGACAGGGGCTGCATGACGGTAATTTCGCCCTGATCAAGCATCTTTTGGATGGCTTGTGACGGCAGTACACCTTGTGCTGTTTGTGACATAGTCCCCCGAAGGCCAGCCCTTAGATGGGCATATTTTGGTCGGGCTAGTAGGGTTCGAACCTACGACCTCTCGTCCCCCAGACGAACGCGCTACCAGACTGCGCTATAGCCCGACTATGGTTTCATTTATACGTGGATTTTAAGCGGCGCAAGCGCGTTCTACCGTGCAGCACCCGTGCGCTTCATATTATTGCGTACCATTTTCAGACTATAGTACAGGGCTTCAATATCCTGAATATCCCGATGTGAAATTTCGGCCGCTGATTTTAGTGTTTGGGGCAGTTTCAGCACCGCATCTAAGGCTTCATTTTTACTTGTATCAATGGGCTCATCGCGCATGTCTTCGATGTTAATGCCATCAAAAAGGCTGTCTGTCTGTCGTGCCGGTTTCACGTCGGGCTGTGCCGACGGTGAAGGTATGGGGCCACCCTTAGGATCAAGCGCTGCTTTTGCGGCCTCAGCAGGGGCCGGTTGCGGCGTGTCACCCGTTTTTGCAGGTGTTTTCTTTTTGATTGAAATCTGCACATTGGGCATATCGATCAGGGATTGTACATCATCTGCTTTTATCGCCAGCACCCGCTTTTTCTTTTTAATGCTCACCTGAACACTAACTGGCGGTGACAAAGATTGCACATGTTGCACACCTTGTTCACGCAACAGGCTTTGTACAGCTTTGATCGTTGTACAGTCATCATGCAAAAGTTTTTTGATCCCCCCCAAAAGCAGCATATCGGTGGGGCGATAATAACGTCTGCCGCCAGCGCGTTTCACGGGTTTGATCTGTGAAAATCGACTTTCCCAGAACCGTAACACATGGGCAGGCGTATCAAGCCATTCAGCAACCTCGGTTATGGTGCGAAATGCGTCTGGCGATTTGTTCATTAAAGCGGCCCTTTAGTTATTTATTGCCTTCGGACACGCGGTCTTTCATCAGGTGTGATGGACGGAACGTCAGAACGCGGCGCGGCGTGATAGGCACTTCTTCACCGGTTTTCGGATTGCGTCCAACGCGGGCTTTTTTATCGCGCAGGCTGAAGGTGCCAAAGGAAGAGATTTTTACGTTTTCACCGCCAACCAAGGCATCCGACACGTGGTCTAATACGGCTTCCACCAGTTCTGACGACTCATTACGAGATAGGCCTACCTCTCGGAAAACCGCTTCGCCCAAGTCCATTCTGGTTAAGGTCTTGCCACTCATAGTAAAAATCTCCCCTATTGATTTGAAAACAGTAGTGAATATTAGGTTTGCGAGTCAACAGATTCTACAGATTTTTTTGCGATTAGGCGCTTACCAGCGCATAACGATAGAGCCCCAGGCCAATCCACCGCCAATTGCTTCGGTTAAAAGCAGGTCATTACGCTTAAAAGTGCCCGCTTTATTGGCCACAGACATGGCCAGCGGGATGGATGCGGCAGAGGTATTGCCATGATCTTGCACTGTAACCACAACCTTATCCATCGAAACGCCCATTTTTTGGGCTGTGTTCTTGATGATTCGCAAGTTGGCTTGGTGTGGAACCACCCAGGTTACATCGTCCGCCGTAAGTCCGGCTTTTTTCAGCGCGGTTTCCCCTGATGAGGCCAGCTTTGTCACCGCATGTTTAAACACTTCGCGGCCCTGCATTTTCAGAACACCAGCGGTTTGGGTCGAAGACACGCCGCCATCCACGTAAAGAATGTCATTATATGTGCCGTCGGACTGCAAATCACACGAAAGAATGCCGCGATCCTTTGTAGTGCCATCGCCTTCTTGGGCTTCCAGAATAAGGGCCCCGGCACCATCCCCGAACAGCACACAAGTGGTGCGGTCTTTCCAGTCCATGATACGGGAAAATGTTTCCGCACCGACTACTAGAATGCGTTTGGCTTGCCCTGCAACGATTAAAGCGTTTGCCGTGGTCAGGGCATAGGCAAAGCCTGCACAAACCGCTTGCAGATCAAAGGCAAAGCCTGATGTCATGCCAAGCTTTGCCTGTAGCTTTGTCGCTGTGGACGGGAATGTCTGATCGGGTGTGGATGTGGCCAATACGATGGCGTCAATGTCTGCCGCTTCAATGCCTGCGTCTTTGATCGCATCAAGGGCCGCTTCATATGCCAGGTCTGAGGTCAGTTCGCCGTCAGCGGCAAAGTGGCGGCGTTGAATGCCTGTGCGTGCCTGTATCCATGCGTCATCTGTGTCCAGCCATTTTTCAAATTCAGCGTTTTCAACAACGCGCGCTGGTAGGTAGTGGCCAACGCCGATGGGAACTGCTCGGATCACGCTCATTGTGCTTGCCTTTTTTTAGTCTTTTGAGGTTACATCATTATTTATCATCGAGCCAGAGGCAACGCGTGCCGCTAACTTATCAGTGAAACCGTTTTTGGCCAGTTGATGCGCCAGCCGAATGGCAGCGGCTATACCATTTGCATCCGCCCCCCCGTGGGATTTCACAACAGTGCCGTTCAGGCCCAAAAACACCCCGCCATTGGAATGCCGGGGGTCAATGCGTTTGCTTAGGCGGCGTAAAGCCCCGTAAGCCAAAAGCCCGCCTAACATCGCGAAAGGGGTTTGTTTGAATGTCTGGCTTAACAGTTTGCGCACAACCAATGCTGTGCCTTCAGCGGTTTTAAGTGCTACATTACCCGTAAACCCGTCTGTGACGATCACATCAACCCTGTCGGATGGAATATCGGTGCCTTCAACGAATCCCACAAACTCAAAATTTGCCCTTTCGGCTTGTTCCGAGATACGTTCATGGGCTTCTTTCAGCTCAATCCGGCCTTTGTGTTCTTCTGTGCCGACATTCAGCAAACCGATTCTCGGGCGTTTTACGTCCAAACCGTTGCGTGCATAAGAGGCCCCCATCAAAGCATATTGCAACAGATCAGAGGCTTCAGCGCGGATGTCAGCACCCACATCCAGCATTACGTTAGAGCCTTGCGGATTTTCCGATGGCCACAGAATGGCAATCGCGGGGCGGTTGATGCCAGGCACTTTGCGCAGGCGGATCATTGATACGGCCATCAAGGCACCGGTGTTGCCGCACGAAACCGCGACTTCAGCTTGTTTGTTGCGAACCGCGTCAATGCAGCTCCACATGCTGGTGTTTTTGCCGTGACGCATCACTTGGCTGGGTTTATCATCCATTGAAACCACAGCTTCGGCGTGGTGAATCTCGCACAGTTTTGACAGGGCAGATCGTTTGGCAAGAAGCGGTTTTATTTGCGCTTCATCCCCATGGATGATGAACTTAACATCTTGATTTTCTTTGGAAAAAATATGCATACCAGCGATAACCACAGGTACACCTAAATCGCCGCCCATGGCGTCGATTGAAAGAACTACAGGTTTGGTAGAATGTGGGCTGACTTGGTTTATGTCTTCTGACATCCGCAATCAGCCCAATAACATTCTTATGCCGCGTCGTCGTCTAGGTCGATGTCGTCAACCATAGAGATAACTTCACGATCAGCGTAGTGACCGCATTCCGGGCAAACGTGATGTGGGCGTTTCAGCTCACCGCAGTTGCCGCATTCGTTTGGGTTTGTCGCAACCAGAGCATCGTGTGAACGACGTTGCCCGCGACGCGAACGGGTAATTTTACTTTTTGGGACAGCCATGTCTCACCTTTGATTTATGGTGGGGTCGTAACCCCATTTTTCAGCGTTTTCAAAGAAGCCGGAAACACACCCGGCAAGACCTAAAAGCGCCCTTGTATAAGAGCCGCGAAAATACAAAGAAATTCGAACTCTGCAAGGCCTTTTTTCGTCTTAGCCCTCTTCTTTGGATAACTTATCCTTTAAACTGGCAAGGGAAGCAAATGGTTTCGTGTCCGCATCCGTCATCGGAGTGACATCTTTTGCCGCAAAAACACTTGTTTCTAACTGTGCATCGGGTGATTTGGGGTAATCTGGCAAGGCCATCGCGATGGCCTCGGTGGCAATTTCTGTCAGATCAATTTCATCGGCAAGCGGCTCAATATTTTCGTCTGTTGTCATTTCGGTCACGCTTTCGATGCCATCAAGCTGATAATCAGCAGAGTAAGTCAGCGCAATCGGGCAATCAACGCGGGTTTGCACCGGCTTAAGTGTGACAACGCAAGTTTGCGTCACTGTGGCCCCCGCAATGGCTGTAAGCACCCAGTCTTTTGCCCCTGACGGGCTGACTTTACCTGAAATGCGCATCTTCTTAATTGAAATCGCAGATAAGACAGTGGCAGCCTGCACCATATCCGTATTTGAAAAACGCACATCAAAAGCGGTGTTTTTCGACTTTGGCATATCGCAGATGCGTAGAAGATGGGGTATTTTAGCAGTTGTCATAGGATTTTTCGATGAAAGCGGTTGCGATTTGTAACAAGGTATTTGATTGTAGAGCATGGGCAGGTTATGTGAACAAGAGCGAATGGAATATAAAGGCGCACCGATGAGCAGTTTTTCGGCAAAAACAAAAAAGACACTGGCAGTCACCGCTTGCATTATTGTGCTGGCTGGCTGTTCTTCCACCTATAAATTTCACGGCTACGCGCCGTCAGAAGATGAGATGGCGAATGTGATCATCGGGGCAGATACCCGTGAAACCGTTGAAGAGATCATCGGGAAACCATCCAGTTCAGGCGTTCTGGAAGACGGCAACTGGTATTATGTGGCCACAAAGATGGAGCAGAGAACCTACAAAGCACCAAAAGCTGTCTCACGGGAACTTGTAGCGGTTTCTTTTGATGAAGACGGTGTTGTCAGCAATGTAGAACGCTTTGGGCTGGAAGATGGCCGCGTGGTAACCTTTAGCCGCCGTGTGACCGATCTACCTGTTAAAGGGCCAAGTGCTATCAGCCAGATGTTGGGTAACATCGGTAACTTCGATCTTGGTCAGGCCGTGGGCGCGCAATAGACCCTAATCGTCGTCCGATCCTGTAAAAATCATCGCGACACCGTTCATGCAGTAACGCTGTCCCGTGGGTTTCGGCCCATCGGGAAAGACGTGACCCAAGTGGGCTTCGCAATTTGCACATAAAACTTCCGTGCGGCGCATGAAGAACCCGTTATCGGCGCGTTCCTCTACGGCTGCATCTGAAATCGGCTGGAAAAAAGACGGCCAGCCAGTGCCTGATTCGAATTTTGCGGCGTTATCAAATAACGGGGCATCACAGCAAACACAGGAAAATGTACCGCTTTGCTTTGGAAAACTGTCATGACTGCCAGACCGCTCTGTGCCATGCTTGCGGGTCACCTTGTATGCCAGGTCACTTAGCTGGTCGCGCCACTGTGCATCGGTTTTTGTTATTTTAGTTCTCACGATGATTTTTCCTTTTGAACATAGACGTTACCCTGAATTCATATATGTAATGGTCGCAATGGAAAAGTCATGTAAATATATTGCGCGTATTGCGAAAACAAAAAACGATGTGCAGCTTACACAGGCAATGCGCGCGGCACAATTTGGCTGTAGCACGCAAGACACAGATTTGTTTGACGCCAAATGCCGGCATGTATTGATCGAAGACCGTGAAACAGGCATCTTGCAGGGATGCTTTCGCTTCATGTGTTTTGACACAGGGCACGATGTTTCAAACAGTTATTCCGCGCAGTTCTATGATTTGCAACGATTGGCTGCATACAAGGAACCGATGCTGGAACTTGGCCGGTTTTGCGTATCCGGCGGGGTGCACGATTATGCGGTGTTGCGGGTGGCTTGGGCCTATCTGACACGCTATGTGGACAAACATAATATCGCATTGATCTTTGGCTGTGCATCCTTTGACGGGGTGAACCCGTTGGAATACACCGATGCGTTTGCTTTGCTGAAACAACGCCATTTGGCCCCTGACGCATGGACGCCACAAGTTAAGGCCTCAGAGGTCTTTGAATTTGCATCTAAATTAAACGGATATAAACCAGCTTTAAGTGCCGCCAATCAAAACATGCCAGCCCTTTTACGCACATATTTGGGCATGGGCGGTTGGGTGTCCGATCATGCGGTTATTGATCGCGCGTTGAATACGCTGCATGTTTTCACAGGGATTGAAATCAACGCCATTCCAAAATCACGCGCCCGCTTGTTGCGTGCGGACGCAGGCCTCATAGAGGCTTAACCGCCCGTATGGCTCATGTGGCGGGTCATCTCACCTGCAACCTCTTTACGGTCATAAGAAAAATCATGGCCCTTGGGTTTTAACGCAATCGCTGCGTGAATGGCATCCACCACAGGGGCGTCATTATCCAGATTATCGCGCAAAGATTTGCGCAAATCAGTTTCTTTTTCTTGCCCCAAACACTGAAACAGCTGCCCTGTGCAGGTCAGGCGCACCCGGTTGCAGCTTTCGCAGAAATTATGGGTCAGGGGGGTGATAAAGCCGATTTTCTGCCCGGTATCATTAACCCGCACATAGCGTGCAGGCCCGCCGGTATTCAATGGAATATCGGTCAGTTCCCAAGTTTTGGCGATACGTTTGCGCAAATCGGACAAGGCCCAGTATTGATCCAGACGATCCTCTTCGCCCATATCACCCATCGGCATCACCTCAATGAACGTGATGTCCATATCCTTGTCAGCACACCACCGAATGACATCTTCCAGCTCATCCTCATTGGTGCCTTTCAAGGCGACCATGTTGATCTTGACCCGAATACCCGCTTCTTGGGCTGCTTCAATCCCGTCCAGCACCTTGGACAGATGCCCCCAACGGGTGATGTCTTTGAATTTTTGGGTATCCAGCGTGTCGAGTGATATATTCACCCGTTTCACACCAAAACTGGCCAGATCATCGGCAAAACGTGTCAGTTGTGACCCGTTGGTGGTCAAAGTCAGCTCATTCAGCCCTTTGCCCAAATGCCGTGATATGCTTTTGAAGAAACCCATGATGTCGCGGCGCACCAGCGGCTCGCCGCCTGTGATGCGCAGTTTGCGAATACCTTGCGAGATAAAAACCGAGCACAACCGATCCAGTTCTTCCAGCGTCAGAAGTTCTTTCTTCGGCAGAAACGTCATGTTTTCGGACATGCAATAAACACAGCGAAAATCACAGCGGTCGGTTACGGAAACACGCAAATAGTCAATGGTACGCGCATAAGGGTCTATCAGTTGGGGCATATCTGTCATGGGGTAAACCTAGGCCGCTATCCATTGGGCTGCAAGCCTAAAGCAGGGCAGAGGCTTCCTTAAGGGCAAAGGCCTTCATTTCAGGGCCATGCTGATCCAGAAAATGCTGCACACGGGGCTTGTCGTGTTTTGACAATGTGCGCAGCCATAAAGCCACCGCTTTTTGCAAGATAGGGTCATGGTCGGGGGCCAAGGCGGCGGCCCAGCCCAGAACCCGGTCACGCACTGCCAGATCACTGTCTTTGGGGTGGTTTTGCTTGGCCCAGGGCAGGGTCATCATCAGGGCGGCGCGACGTGCCCACATTCTGTCATCGGCAGTCCAGGCTTCCAATATGTCCATCCGCGTCAAATCCGCAGGCAGGCGCCGCGCGCCCGCCGCACACACCTGATCTGCAATCGCTATTGTATCAAGGTCAGGCACCCAGCGTTGGATTTCATTCCAGACCGCGTGATCGGGATTGACCCGTGCCTGCGTTAACAGCTTTGCAGCGGCAATCCGTGCCTCATGGATGTTGCTAGCCCAAAGATGGGCTGCAATCGCTACGCGCGCCCCTGTATCCGTATCCGCGCGCCACGCTTTATAAAGCGTATCTATCTGCGGGTTGGTAACACCCAGATAAGGCCGGATGACTTTATGATACTTGGCCATGTCGGCGGCCTTTTCAGAATTGGAAAGGGCCTCTAGGTCGGTCAGTGCGGATTGTGGTGTTGTCATTATATCGGTACCAAAGTTCAGGGGTTGGACAGTTTTGTTAGCCTATATTCGATGAATACCGCCAAAGTAAATTAATCTTTCACACCAGTGAAAGATATTGGATTATTCCACCGTCACAGACTTCGCCAGATTACGCGGCTGATCCACATCCGTGCCTTTGCGTACTGCCGTGTAATAGGCGATCAACTGTGCGGGGATGGCATAAAGGATGGGCGCAAACATATCATGCACGGGCGGCATGACGATGGTTTTCCACACGCCGTCACGTGCCGCATCTGCCCCTTGCTGATCGGTAACCAGCAAAACCTTACCCCCACGCGCCATAACCTCTTGCATGTTGCTGACGGTCTTGTCGAACAACGCATCCTTAGGGGCCATAACGATGACAGGCATATGTTCATCCACAAGGGCGATAGGCCCGTGCTTTAACTCGCCGCTGGCGTAGCCTTCTGCGTGTATATAGCTGATTTCTTTTAGTTTTAACGCACCTTCCAAAGCCAGAGGGTACATCGCGCCACGGCCTAAAAACAAAGCGTCAGAGGCTTTTGCCAGCTCAACAGTCACCTTGTCTATGTCATTTTTACGGGTTAAACATTGGTTGATCAGCCCCGGCAAACTGTTCAAGGCATCGCGTAATTCCTGTGCGCCTTTTGCGTCCAACACGCCGCGTGCGCGGGCCGCTGAGATCACCACGGCGGCCAATGCAACCAGCTGACAGGTGAAGGCTTTGGTAGAGGCCACACCGATTTCAACACCCGCATGAATTGGCAGCGATATATCGCATTCCCGCGCAATAGAACTTTCAGCCACATTCACTACCGCCACGGTTTTGGCAACTTTACCCGCGCAATAGCGCAGGGCGGCCAACGTGTCGGCAGTTTCACCTGATTGGCTGACAAACAGGGCGATGGATTTGTCCGACATCGGCGGTTCGCGGTACCGAAATTCGGATGCCACATCCACCTCGCACGGGATGCGGGCAACCTGTTCAAACCAGTATTTTGCCACCGAACAGGCCAGATAAGCAGTGCCGCAGGCCACCATGGTGATTTTGTCGACAGATGTGAAATCAATGTCCAGCCCCGGCACTGAAATAGCACCCGTTTCAGCATTGCTGTAATGCCCGATAGCATCGGCCAAAACCGTAGGCTGTTCAGTTATTTCCTTCATCATATAGTGCTTGTGAATACCTTTATCGGTGCTGCTTGCATCCGCTTTGATGGTGCGCATTTCGCGGCTGACCTGCTTGCCCTGCGCATCGCGAATTTCCAGTGAATTTCGGGTGATAACCGCCCAGTCGCCTTCATCCAGATAAGTGACTTTATCTGTCATCGGTGCAAGTGCCAAAGCATCTGATCCGACATACATTTCACCATCCCCATGGCCAATGGCCAAGGGCGAGCCTTTGCGGGCGGCAATCAGCAAATCATCTTCGCCATCAAACAGAAAACACAGCGCATAAGCCCCTTCCAGGCGGTCTATGGTGGCAGCGGCGGCATATATCGGTGACATGCCCTCATCCAGATAAGACATGCACAGCTGCACCACGGTTTCCGTGTCGGTTTCCGTTTCAAACACAAGCCCTGCGGCGGTTAATTCATCCCGTAATTCTTTGTAATTCTCGATGATACCGTTATGCACCACGGCCACATCCTTGGCACGGTGCGGATGGGCGTTGACCACATTGGGCGCACCATGCGTGGCCCAGCGGGTGTGGCCGATGCCTGATTTACCCGTAATAGGTTCGTGCATCAGCAAATCCGACAGGTTGACCAGCTTGCCCATGGCCCGCCTGCGGCCAAGCCTGCCCTTGTCTATAGTGGCAATGCCCGCACTGTCATAACCGCGATATTCCAGACGCCTTAGGGCGTCAACCAATATGGGGGCCGCTTCGTGATTGCCTAATATGCCGACTATTCCACACATATCTTATCCCTTTTTCACGGCAGCTTTTGCTGCTCGTAATTTATTCATCATGCGCAACGCCAAGCCCGGTTTGTTTTCCTGCCGCGCACGCCCTAAACCAAGGGCGGTATCAGGCACATCTTTCGTGATTACACTGCCAGAGGCCGTCATCGCGTCATCGCCAATACGCACAGGCGCCACCAGCATTGTGTTTGACCCGATAAAAGCGCGCGTACCTATTTCAGTTTTGTGTTTGAACACACCGTCATAGTTGCAAGTGATTGTTCCTGCACCGATATTTGCCTCGGCCCCAATATCAGCATCTCCAATATAAGACAGATGATTGACCTTGGCGCCTTCACCGATTTGGGCCGCCTTAATCTCTACAAAATTACCGACTTTGGCACCATTTGCCAGCTCGGCACCGGGGCGCAAGCGGGCATAGGGGCCGACGATGGCGTCTTTGGATACATGGCAGCCTTCAAGGTGTGAAAAGGCGCGGATGGTGGCGTTATTTTCAATCGTAACGCCTGGGCCAAATACAACGTTAGGCTCGATAATCACATCGCGGCCTATGACTGTGTCATAGGCAAACCAGACGGTTTGCGCAGCAATCAATGTGGTCCCGTTTTCCATAGCATCCTGTCGCGCCATGATTTGAAACGCAACCTCGGCAGCCGCCAGATCAACACGTGAATTGATGCCCATTGTTTCAGCTTCATCGCAAGCGATGGCGGCACAGGTCAGTCCGCGTGTGCGCGCCAGACCGACAACATCTGTCAGGTAATATTCACCGCTGGTATTGTCGTTTGTGACCGCGTCCAGCAGGCTGAACAGCAGTTTTGCGTTTGCGCAAATCACACCTGAATTGCAAAAATCAATGTCGCGCTGGGCAGTGCTTGCGTCTTTATATTCCACGATGGCTTCCAACCGCCCGTCATCTGTTGTGATCAAACGCCCGTATTTAGCAGGGTCAGCGGCGTGAAAGCCCAGAACCACCACACCGTGGCCTTCGGCTTTTTTGTCCAGCATGGCTTGCAGGGTTTCGGGTTGCACAAAAGGCGTGTCGCCGTAAAGCACGATCACATCACCTTCAAAATCCTGCAAAGCGTCAGCCGCTTGTTGCACCGCATGCCCGGTACCGTTTTGCGCGTCCTGATGGGCGGTTAATACGGTTTCATCATACTCAGCGGCAACTGACGCCACCAAATCCGCGCCATGCCCAGTGACAATAACCGTCTTTTGCGCCTCAATGCCTGCGGCTGCACGCATGGCGTGTACCAGCATCGGCGCACCTGCGATTTGGTGCAAAACCTTGGGCATGTCGGATTTCATCCGGCTGCCCATACCTGCGGCGAGTATGATGGTTGCAACGCTCATTTATGCCTCTGATTTTCGTTTCTTTTTGACTTCTATGCAAGATAACCACGCAATAAAAGGGGGAAGATTCTCAAGAAGTCTTTCACTTCGTTACGGCTTGTGGCAATGCTATGCAATATAGACGGGGAATAACATGAAATCAGTGGTTTTTGATCTTGATGGCACTTTGGCAGATACCAGCGGTGATCTGATCGCAGCTGCAAATGCGGCTTTTGAAAAAATAGGCGAACTGCCGCAGCTTGATCCCGTGAAAGATGCCAGCACTGCGTTTCAGGGTGCGCGCGCGATGTTGAAACTGGGTTTTGCGCGTTTGGGMCATATYCCTGATGAYRCGCAGATGCAAAAGCACTTTGATTATCTGGTCGGATTTTACGGCGAAAACATTGAYCAYCACACTTTCTTATATGACGGSGTGGTGGMGTGTYTGGWKGAATTGAAATCACGCGGCTATATTYTGGGYATTTGCACCAATAAGCCCGAAGGGYTRGCGCAGACATTAACCGARCGTCTGGGGATACGGRAYCATTTTACGGCATTGYTGGGGGCAGAYACATTGCCCGTGCGCAAACCCGATGCGGGGCATTTATTGGGCACGATTAARCARCTGGGCGGTAACCCGTCRAAGTCTGTGCTGATCGGYGATACCATTACTGATCGCAATGCGGCCAAGAACGCCTGGGTGCCGTGTGTTCTGGTCACCTTCGGCCCTGATGGGCCGCATGTGGCAGATCTGGAACCAGAGGGTATGTTGGATCATTTTGACCAGCTGCCGGACATGATGGATGAGATGATCAAGGGGTAAGGGTTTGACACGGGATTTCACAGGCAATTTCACCCAACAGGAAGCTATTCCGCAAGCGGGGATTGATGCGGCACTGCGGGTGATGCAACACGGGCGATTGCACCGCTATAATGTGGTGCAGGGTGAAGTGGCCGAAGCGGTTTCACTGGAACTGGAATTTGCTGCCTATATGGGGGTAAAGTTCTGCCTGTCAGTGGCCTCTGGCGGTTATGCACTGGCTGCGGCCTTACGGGCTGTGGGCTTGGGGCAGGGCGACAAAGTGCTGACCAATGCGTTTACGCTGGCCCCGGTGCCGGGTGCGATTGCCAATGCGGGCGGAGTGCCGGTGTTTGTCGAAGTAACAGATGATCTGGTGATGGATCTGGACGATCTGCAAAGCAAGATTGCTACAAGTGGTGCGCGCCACCTGATGCTTAGCCACATGCGCGGCCATATCGTGGATATGGATGCCTTGATGGCTATTTGCGATGCGTCTGGTGTGACCGTGATTGAGGATTGTGCCCATACCATGGGCGCGAAATGGAACGGGGTACTTAGCGGGCGACACGGGCTTGTCAGCTGTTATTCAACGCAAACCTTCAAGCATATCAACTCTGGCGAGGGCGGTTTGCTGCTCACCGATGATGCGCAAGTGATGGCACGTGCCACCATGCTGTCAGGATCATACATGCTATATGGCAGTCACGAAGCCGGCGCACCTGACGCAACATTTAAAGATATATCCTTGGATACACCGAACTGTTCTGGGCGCATGGATAACTTGCGCGCCGCAATTCTACGCCCGCAACTGGCCGCATTAGACGGGCAGGCGCAAAAGTGGAATGCGCGTTACAGACGGATGGAAGCCGGCCTGAAAAACGTAGCAGGCCTACGCCTGATCACGCGTTCTGAAAAAGAGCATTATGTGGCGTCTTCCTTCCAATTCACGCTGCCCGATTGGAACAAAGATAAAGTGCGCGACGTGCAAAAACGCTGTGCTACACGCGGGGTAGAGCTGAAATGGTTCGGCGCCGACGCCCCCACAGGCTTTACCTCTCGCCATGACAGTTGGCGGTATGTGGATGCGCAAAAATTACCACAAACCGACCGCGTGCTGGCGGGGCTATTAGACATGCGCCTACCGCTGACCTTCAGTCTGGAAGATTGTGATTTACTGGCCGCGATCATCCGTGAAGAAGTCAATGCAGCCTATCAGGCAGGCATATAGACCCATGCGTCGATTAGGGCTTAGCGGCAGTATTATTACCATCATCGCTTTGTTGCTTTTAATCCCCCCTGTTATTGACGCGCTCAATGGCGCGGTAAAAAGTAAAAGCCGTTGTGATGTAGCACTGGTGATGGACGGCGATACAATAAAAATCAGTTGCCCGGGGTATGAACTGACAAGCGGGCGTATTTTGGGCTATGACAGTCCTGAAAAAAACGCGCGTTGCATCCCTGAATATATCTTGGCAATACGCGCCACATGGGGCTTGCGCACTCTGCTTTGGCAGGCCCGCACGGTTGAGATCCGCCAAAACGGCAAAGACCGATATCAGCGCGATTTGATTGAGTTGCGCGTTAACGGCAAAGACGTGAAGGCGGCAATGATCCGCAAAGGGCTGGCGCGTGCATATAACGGCGGGCGGCGCGGCAGTTGGTGTGAATAGCCTAAAGAGCGCCCTCATCTTGCCATTTTCGGGGAAGTCCCGTTTCGAAAAAATGATTGGCAAACGCATATTGCGGACGCAGGATTTCTACCATTTCACGGCGTAATTTTGTCGGCAAGGCCGCCTTGTATGCGGCATTTTGTTTTCTGCCAAGGGCGGCTTTTTTATGGGGTACCCCAAGAAAATCACAAATGCGATCCACGGCATCTTGCGTGAACAGGCATTCAAAAAATTCGAAATGGATACGATTGCGTGGGAAAATCGACATTAGGGTTTCAATCGTAGACTTATAATCACACCGCAAAATATAAGCAGGTTCCGCCATACGTTTCAGGGCCTTATCAAACAGTTCTTCACGGGTGTCTTTGATGTGTGAAAACCGCATTTGTGACCACGCGCGGTCTACCGGATTGCGCATCAGGAATATGATTTTGCATTCGGGGAAGCTATCGCGCACTTTGATGAATTCGATTTTATCCATATAAGCGTAGCTTGGGCTGATTTCCCCATAGGCTTTTTCGGATTTCAGCAGATCATGAAAGTATCTTTTATAGGCATCTATATCGCCGCGCATTGAAAGCCGGCTTTGCAGTGTCTTGACACGCTTTTTATTCTGCTTACCGGTAAAGGCAGTGACGACTTCTTGAAAGGCCACTTGGCGTTCAAAAAACTTAAGGTTCGGTTTTGTACGATTGCCGAAAAAATGCATTTCTTTTATCGGCGGCATCAGCACTTCGGGGTGCGACTTCAAATAATTGTTCAACCAGGATGTGCCGGATTTTTGCGCACCTATCCCAAGAAAGAAAGTGCTGGCGCCATCGCTTTTTACAGGATTTTGCATCACAATTATTCGATGGTTTTCAAGATTTTAACCTTACCGGAATACATGTTTACCTCCCCACTGAATTCGAACACAGCTTAATTTAATGTTCCCACAGATTTTACTGTCAGAAAAGCACTAAAACAAGCCCCGCTTGTGTTGACCTTATTATAGCGCGGGGGTAAACCACCTTAAGAACTGTTCCAAGACGCAAAACCACGAATAGGAGTAGCCGTTGGAAGACCTGCTAAGAGAGTATCTGCCTATCCTAGTCTTTATGGGCATCGCCACGGCCCTTGGCCTTGTTTTAATTCTAGCCGCTGTCATCATCGCGGTACGCAGTCCAGACCCTGAAAAAATCTCGGCTTATGAATGTGGTTTTAACGCTTTTGACGATGCGCGGATGAAATTTGACATTCGTTTCTATCTGGTCGCCATCCTGTTTATCATCTTCGATTTGGAAGTGGCATTTTTATTCCCGTGGGCTGCAAGTTTTCAATATGTCGGAACCTTGGGTTTTTGGTCTATGCTGGTGTTTTTAGGTGTGCTGACCGTGGGCTTTGCCTATGAATGGAAAAAAGGGGCCTTGGAATGGGAGTAGCGACATCACTTAATACGGCAGGTGCCGATAAAGAAGTGGTCACCGCCGCGCTGAACCGCCAATTGCAGGATCAGGGTTTTTTGCTGACCTCTACCGCAGATATTATCAACTGGGCCCGTACGGGCTCGTTGCACTGGATGACTTTCGGCTTGGCGTGTTGTGCCGTTGAAATGATGCACTGCGCGATGCCGCGCTATGATATGGAACGTTTCGGTACTGCACCCCGCGCGTCCCCGCGCCAGTCTGATCTGATGATTGTAGCGGGTACGTTGACCAATAAAATGGCCCCTGCCTTGCGCAAGGTTTATGACCAGATGCCGGAACCACGTTATGTGCTTTCCATGGGATCATGTGCCAATGGTGGTGGGTATTACCATTATAGCTATTCTGTTGTGCGTGGTTGTGACCGTATTGTGCCGGTTGACATTTATGTGCCGGGCTGTCCGCCAACGGCGGAAGCATTGTTGTATGGTCTGTTGCAGTTGCAACGCAAAATTCGCCGTACAGGCACGATTGTAAGGTAGGGATTGATGTCAGACGAATTACAAGACTTGGGTGCTTTGATCAAAAGCAAACAATCCGATGCGGTTTTGGGTTTTGAGGTGAATTCCTTGGGTGAATTGGTGATGGAAGTGGTGCCTGCCGCATTGCCGAAATTCATCGAGTTTCTACGCTCTAACCGCAGTTGCAAATTTTCCACATTGGTTGACATCACGGCGGTGGATTTTCCATCCGCTGCAAAACGCTTTGAAGTGGTCTACCATTTCTTGTCCATGTATATGAACCACCGCATTCGCCTTAAAGCGATGGTGGCCGAAGATGAAGTTGTACCGTCGATTTGCGAAGTACACCCCTCTGCCAACTGGTTTGAACGCGAAGTCTTCGATATGTACGGCATCTTGTTTTCTGACCATCCCGACATGCGCCGCATTCTGACCGATTACGGCTTTCGCGGCTATCCGCTGCGCAAAGATTTCCCGACAACGGGTTATACCGAATGCCGTTATGACGAAGTTGCCAAGCGCGTGGTTTATGAACCTGTGTCGCTTGTGCAGGAATACCGCCAGTTCGATTTCATGTCACCGTGGGAAGGGGCTAAATATATCCTGCCCGGTGACGATAAAGCGGAGGCTAAGTGATGGAATTTATGACTGAGCTATTAGTATTGTTCTCGGCTGTTTTGACGACATTGACTGCTGCAATGGCACATTTTAAAAAAACCCACAGCGCCCATTCCCTTAGCAGGGGAATAATTTTAACGACTATTTCACAAGTTTCTAATTGGGAGGTGTCAAAATAATGGACGGTAATTTCAACGACGCCAAAACCGGCGAGCAAAGCATCCGCAATTTCAACATCAACTTCGGCCCGCAACACCCTGCGGCCCACGGTGTGTTGCGTTTGATCCTTGAACTTGACGGCGAAATAGTAGAACGCTGCGACCCCCATATCGGCCTGTTGCATCGCGGCACTGAAAAGCTGATGGAAAGTCGCACGTACTTACAAAACCTGCCATACTTTGATCGGCTGGATTATGTTTGCCCGATGAACCAGGAACACGCTTGGTGTCTGGCCATTGAAAAGCTGACAGGCACAGTAATACCGCGCCGCGCCAGCCTGATCCGCGTGCTTTATTGCGAGATTGGCCGCATCCTGAACCACATCCTGAACGTCACTACTCAGGCGATGGATGTAGGTGCTTTAACCCCGCCACTTTGGGGTTTTGAGCAACGCGAAATTCTGATGGAATTCTACGAACGTGCATCCGGTGCGCGCCTTCACGCAGCGTATTTTCGCCCGGGCGGCGTACATCAAGACCTGCCGCAAGAGTTGCTGGATGACATCATGCAGTGGACGTTTGAGTTCCCTGAAATTCTGAATGACATCGACGGTCTGCTGACTGAAAACCGCATTTTCAAACAACGCAATGTTGATATCGCCATCATCTCGGAACAAGAAGCCCTTGATTGGGGTTTCTCTGGCGTCATGGTACGCGGTTCCGGCATGGCATGGGATTTGCGCCGCGCCCAACCCTATGAATGTTACGATGAATTTGAGTTTAAAATCCCTGTTGGCACCAACGGCGATTGTTATGACCGCTACCTGTGCCGCATGCAAGAAATGCGCGAAAGCCTGTCGATCATGCAACAGGCGATCAAGAAATTGGAAGAATCCACTGGCGACGTGCTTGCCCGTGGCAAGCTGACACCACCCTCACGTGGCGATATGAAAACCTCTATGG
The DNA here is from genome assembly GCA_016764475.1 of Amylibacter sp. GTDB lineage: Bacteria > Pseudomonadota > Alphaproteobacteria > Rhodobacterales > Rhodobacteraceae > Amylibacter. The sequence continues at coordinate 5,450 of JAESRV010000093.1, read as the reverse complement.
AAGCATTGATCCATCACTTTAAACTTTATACCGAAGGGTTTCACGTACCCGCTGGCGAAGTATATGCCTGCGTTGAAACCCCTAAAGGCGAGTTTGGTGTCTACCTTGTGTCAGACGGATCAAACAAACCCTATAAAGCCAAAATTCGCGCGCCGGGGTTCTTGCACCTGGCTGCTATGGATCACATTTGTAAAGGCCACCAGTTGGCAGATGTTGCAGCAGTCATCGGCTCGCTTGACGTCGTATTCGGGGAGATTGACCGCTAATGTCTTTGCGTCGTCTACATCACACACAGCCTGACAGCTTTGCTTTCACCGCTGCCAATAAAAAATGGGCCAAGGGCCAAATTGCCAAGTTCCCGAAAGGGCGCCAAGCTTCTGCTATTATCCCAATGTTATGGCGGGCGCAGGAACAAGAAGGTTGGCTGTCAAAGCCTGCCATTGAAGCGGTTGCCGATATGCTGGGCATGGATTACATCCGTGCGCTGGAAGTGGCGACGTTCTACTTTATGTTTCAGCTGCAACCCGTGGGTAGCATCGCGCACGTACAGGTTTGCGGCACATTATCGTGCATGATTTGTGGCGCGGAAGACCTGATCGGTGTATGTAAAGACATCATTGCACCAAACCCGCATCAAATATCCGAAGACGGCAAGTTCAGCTGGGAAGAAGTTGAATGTCTGGGGGCTTGCACAAACGCACCCATGGCCCAGATCGGCAAAGATTTTTATGAGGATCTGACGGTGGAAAGCTTCACCAAGATACTTAAAGATTTTGCTGATGGTAAAGTCCCAACACCGGGGCCACAAAACGGGCGTTATGCGGCAGAGCCACTTAGTGGCTTGACCACATTGACCGAGATGAATTCCGGCAAATACGATCACAACACCTCGGCCAGTTTGGCGCTACAGTACGGTGATACTGTTAAGCGCATTCAGGGCGATGAGGTGCCAATATTGAACCTGCGGAAGAAAACCGCAAAATCAAAAGCCAGTTAAGTAACTGGCTCTCTGAGGGGAGAACACAATGACACAAGGTAATTCATCACCAGGCATCACGCCTTGCGCAATCGTATGCTGGCTACTGGCCTTTGCATTCGGCGTGTTTATTGCATCCGCACTGATCGGCTGGGCCGGTTTGCATGGGCTGGTCGCCGCTGTCATTGGTTTGTTTGTAATGTTAATTGCAGGCTGGTTGTTGAAAGGTATCTTTTGTATTGCTGATATTCCAGCCTCTGGTGCGGCAGTGCCCGCTGCGGCTGTAAGTACTGCGGCTGTTAAAGCAGAGCCAGTGGCAAAATCTGCCCCGAAGAAAAAAACAGCAGCTAAGAAGCCAGCAGCTAAGAAAACCGCTGCGAAAGCGGCGCCTGCTGTGAAGACAAAAACAGCGACGGCTAAAAAGCCCGCCGCTAAAAAACCGGCGGCTGCCAAGAAGCCTGCGGCGAAAAAAGCACCAACCAAGTTTTACCGTAAACCACCCGCCAAGATTGATGATCTGAAATTGATCTCGGGTGTTGGCCCCAAACTTGAAAAAACACTGAATGAAATCGGTATTTATCAATATGACCAAGTTGCAGCTTGGAAAAAGGCCGACATCAAAAAAGTGGACGACCAGTTGACATTCAAAGGCCGCATTGAACGCGACGATTGGATGGCACAAGCGAAAATTCTAGCCAAAGGCGGCGATACGGAATTTTCAAAGAAGAAGCGCAAGTAACTTTGCGTGAAGGAAATAAAATTGGCCTCTGACCCAAAGCGCAAAGCGCGGGTTGCTTCCATCGTCATTTTAGTGGCGATGGTGGGATGGATGGGGGCCAGTTGGATCGGCGGAAAGATCGGACTGCCAATACGCTATGCGTTCCTGTTCGATTTTGCCGCCATGGCCGCGCTCCTCTGGGCGATGGTCGTATTGTTTCAGGTCTGGAAATCAGGCCAAGATTAAAGGAAGACGGGCATGCTCGCAGATAAAGACCGTATCTTTACCAACCTCTATGGTCAGCACGACCGCTCGCTTGCGGGTGCCAAAAAGCGTGGCCATTGGTCTGGCACTGCGAAGTTCATCAAACAGGGCCGCGACTGGATTGTTGGCGAGATGAAAAAATCCGGCCTGCGTGGCCGTGGTGGTGCGGGTTTCCCGACAGGTTTGAAATGGTCGTTTATGCCCAAAGAAAGCGACGGTCGCCCTGCCTATCTGGTGATCAATGCGGACGAAAGTGAACCCGGCACATGTAAAGACCGCGAGATCATGCGCAACGATCCGCACACGCTGATCGAAGGCGCGTTGATCGCGTCATTCGCCATGGGCGCAAACGCTTGTTACATCTATATACGCGGCGAATTTATCCGTGAACGCGAAGCTTTACAGGTTGCGATTGATGAGTGTTATGACGCGGGTCTTTTAGGCAAAAATTCAGCCAAATCCGGTTGGGATTTCGACCTTTATCTGTCTCACGGGGCAGGGGCCTATATCTGCGGTGAAGAAACCGCCCTTTTGGAAAGCTTAGAGGGCAAAAAAGGTATGCCGCGCATGAAGCCGCCGTTCCCTGCGGGCGCGGGGCTATATGGCTGCCCGACCACAGTGAACAACGTGGAAAGCATTGCGGTTGTACCAACTATTTTGCGCCGTGGGCCTGATTGGTTCAGCTCATTCGGGCGTGAAAACAACGCAGGCACCAAGCTGTTTGCGATATCCGGCCACGTCAACAACCCTTGTGTGGTGGAAGAGGCGATGTCTATTCCCCTGCAAGAACTGCTGGAACGCCATTGTGGCGGGGTGCGTGGCGGCTGGAAAAACCTGAAAGCGGTTATTCCGGGTGGTTCATCGGTACCATTGCTGCCTGCGGATATTTGCGGCGAAGCGATTATGGATTTCGATTGGCTGCGCAATCAACGCTCTGGTTTGGGTACGGCTGCGGTCATCGTGATGGATGAAAGTGTGGACGTGATCAAAGCGATCTGGCGCCTGTCGAAATTCTACAAACACGAAAGCTGTGGTCAATGCACGCCGTGCCGTGAAGGCACCGGCTGGATGATGCGGGTGATGGAACGTCTGGTGACGGGCGAAGCCGAAGTTGAAGAGATTGACATGCTGCTGGATGTTACCAAACAGGTTGAAGGCCACACCATTTGTGCGCTGGGTGACGCAGCCGCATGGCCTATTCAGGGTCTGATCCGCCATTATCGCAATGAGATTGAAGATCGTATTAAACATAAAAGAACAGGCCGCGTAAGCGCGGTCGCAGCGGAGTAGAACGATGATGTCAAATATGGGTTTGCCAGGATTGCTAGTGATGTTAATCATTTATGGTGTCATCATTGTTGCCCCTTTTTACCAGCTATGGAAAAAATCAGGCCATAATGGTTGGATTTCCCTGTTGATGCTCGTTCCACTTGTTAACTTTATAATGCTGTACGTTTTGGCTTTTAAAAAATGGCCCGTTTTGGAAGATAGAAAGTAACGCGCATGTCCGATTTACGCAAAGTAATCATTGATGGTAACGAGGTCGAAGTCGACGGGGCGATGACCCTTCTACAGGCTTGTGAAGTGGCGGGCATTGAAGTGCCGCGTTTTTGTTATCATGAACGCCTGACCATCGCGGGCAACTGCCGCATGTGTCTGGTTGAAGTTGTTGGCGGGCCGCCGAAACCAACGGCCTCTTGCGCCATGCAGGTGCGTGATTTGCGCCCTGGCCCCGAAGGTCAGTTGCCTGTTGTGAAAACCACCTCGCCGATGGTCAAAAAAGCCCGTGAGGGTGTGATGGAATTTCTGCTGATCAACCACCCGCTGGATTGCCCGATCTGTGATCAGGGCGGCGAATGTGATTTGCAAGATCAAGCCATGGCATATGGCGTTGATTTTTCCCGTTTCCGTGAGCCGAAACGTGCAGTGGATGATCTTGATCTGGGGCCGTTGGTAGCGACCACAATGACGCGCTGCATTTCATGTACGCGCTGTGTGCGGTTTACCTCCGAAGTGGCCGGCATCGCTGTGATGGGCCAGACAGGCCGTGGTGAAGACAGTGAAATTACAACCTACTTGAACCAGACTCTGGACAGTGAATTGCAGGGCAATATTATTGATCTGTGTCCTGTTGGTGCTTTAACATCAAAGCCTTACGCGTTTTCTGCGCGTCCTTGGGAATTGAAGAAAACCGAAACTATTGACGTGATGGACGCGCTTGGCTCCAACATCCGTGTGGATACCAAGGGCCGTGAAGTGATGCGGATTGTGCCGCGCAATCATGACGGTGTGAATGAAGAATGGCTGTCCGACAAAGGCCGTTTCATCTGGGATGGCTTGCGCCGTCAGCGGTTGGATCAACCTTATGTGAAGAAAAACGGCAAGCTGAAACCTGCGTCTTGGGATGAAGCGTTCGCGGCGATTAAAAAGGCCGTGAAAGGCAAGAAAGTTGCGGCCCTTGCGGGCGATCTGGCACCGGTTGAAGCGATGTATGCGCTGAAAGCTTTGGTTGCAGGTTTGGGCGGTAAGGTTGAATGCCGTGTGGACGGTGCGAAGCTGCCAAGCGGTAACCGTTCTGGTTACGTTGGTACGGCCACGATTGAAGATATTGATACGGCTGAAATGATCCAGCTGATCGGCACCAATCCACGCCATGAAGCCCCTGTTTTGAACGCACGTTTGCGTAAAGCGTGGTCACGTGGTGCTAACATCGGTCTGGTCGGTGAAGCGGTTGATCTGACTTTCCCTTATGCCCATGTGGGCACGGATCGTGCAGCGCTTGAAAAGCTGACGAAAAAGAAAATCTCGGCGGCAACCAAGAAAGCACCAAGTCTGGTGATTATTGGCCAAGGGGCCATTCAGGGTGCTGATGGCGAAGCGGTTCTGGCGGCGGCGATGTTGCTGGCTGAGAACTCTAATTCCAAACTGATGGTGTTGCACACAGCCGCATCACGCGTTGGCGGCATGGACATTGGCTTTGTCACCAAGGGCGGCCTGAAAACCGCGCTGAAAGACGCGCAAGTGGTATTCAATCTCGGTGCCGATGAAGTTGAAATCGCCGACAATCCGTTTGTGATTTACCAAGGCAGCCACGGGGATCGTGGGGCGCACCGTGCCGATGTGATCTTGCCGGGCGCGACCTATACGGAAGAAAGCGGCATATTCGTCAATACCGAAGGCCGCCCCCAAATGGCGGCACGTGCAGGCTTTGCACCCGGTGACGCAAAAGAAAACTGGGCGATCCTGCGGGCGCTAAGTGCCGAGCTGGGCGCGCCGCTGTCGTATGATTCACTGGCGCAATTGCGGGCTTGCCTGATTGCACAAGTGCCGCATCTGGCACTGTTTGACGAGGTGCCGCAAAATCAGGTGCAGACGCTTGAGGCCGGGCCGCTGGGCAAGGCAACCTTCCGCGTTGCCGTGACCGATTTCTATCTGACCGGTTCCTTGATCGTCATGCTTAGATTGATGCCTTCATCGGGTTGCAAACGGATG
>JAESRV010000136.1 GCA_016764475.1 Amylibacter sp. | reverse complement strand
GCCCATTTGGGCCAAAACAACTCTCTGCGGCAGCGTTTTGGTACCGAAACGCGAGAGCAGTAAGTCATATACCTAACGCAAAAATATCTGGGGCTGCCTGCGGGCGGCCCCTTTTTTATATGAATAGTTATTGGATCAGGGTAGACGTTTATTATCAACTTATATCAAAGGTGGGAAATTAAATTGGCAATTGATAGTAAAATATATAAAAACCCAAATATATTTCAAACAGAGAGTGCAAACTATACAGATTTTCCAGCAAGCAATATTAGTTTTCGCTGTCCACATTGTCACGAAATTGGATCTTTTCATGCACTTAAACCAAAGACGCAATTTTGGAAGAAATTACTGCGAAGAAATACCAGAACCACGGCTGATACATTTTACTTTTCAACTCGTGTATGCCCAAATGCAAAATGTCTAGGATTGGTATTTTGCATTGAAAAAAATGATGACACTTATGAAATCTATCCACCAGAAAAAGTTGGAATTGATCCTAAAAATTTACCAACGGCATTATTAGCCACCTTAGAAGAAGCCGTTTCATGCCATGCAGCTGGGGCAAACCGCGCAAGTGCCATGATGGTTAGACGTTTATTAGAAGAAATTTGTGCGGATTGTGGAGCAGAGGGGAAAACTTTGCATCATCGCTTGGATGCACTGAAATCAAAAATAATTTTACCTGTAGAACTGTTTGATGCAATGTTAGAGTTAAAAGCACTTGGTAACGATGCTGCTCATATAATGGCAAAAAATTACGATGAAATTGGCCACGAAGAAGCCGAAATATCCATTGAGCTTGTTAAGGAGATACTGAAAGCGCGATACCAACTAACAAGTCTTGTCGATAGATTAAAGGCGAGGAAAAAATAACGCGTGTTAGTATGGCCAAATATTGGCCTTTAATTTGGTAACACACAACATAAATATCTGGGGCTGCCTGCGGGCGGCCCCTTTTTTTATTGGTTTCCCTTGCAGTAAAATACCTGACTGTTTACCGTCTGCGTAACTGACAAGGGTATCCCGATGACCACCACGCCAACAGACACGCTTTTGCACAAAATTCTGGATGAAACCAAAATTATCGCCGCCGTGGGTGTTTCCACCAACCCCGTGCGTCCGTCTTATTTCGTGACGCGCTACCTTAATATGCGCGGCTATCGCGTGATCCCGATCAATCCCGTTGCGGCGGGTCAAACCCTGTTCGGCGAAACGGTTCTGGCAAGTCTTGAGGATATTCCCAAAGACACCCCGGTTGATATGCTGGATATTTTCCGCCGCCCTGAATTTGTACCTGAATTGGTGGATACCGCTATTGAACATCTGGGTGACAGGCTGAAAACCATCTGGATGCAAGTGGGTGTGGAACATGCAGGGGCGGCTGAAACCGCAACGGATGCAGGCTTGCAAGTGATCCAGAACCGCTGCCCGAAAATAGAATACCAACGCTTGAACGGCGAACTGCGCCGTGCAGGGTTCAACACCGGCATTATTTCATCGAAACTTTGAGGGATACAGAGACATGACAGATACACCAACATACGGCTTTGACACATTGCAAGTTCACGCAGGCGCACGGCCCGACCCCGCAACGGGGGCGCGCCAAGTGCCGATCTACCAGACAACCGCATATGTGTTTCGCGATGCCGATCACGCGGCGGCTTTGTTTAATTTGCAAGAGGTCGGTTACATCTATTCCCGCCTGACAAACCCCACGGTTTCGGCATTGCAAGAACGCATTGCCACGCTTGAGGGTGGCGTGGGGGCGGTGTGTTGTTCTTCAGGTCACGCGGCGCAGATTATGGCGCTGTTTCCGCTAATGGGGCCGGGCTGTAATGTCGTGGCGTCAACCCGTTTGTATGGCGGCAGCGTCACGCAACTTGGCCAGACCATCAAACGTTTTGGCTGGTCAGTGACCTTTGTTGATTTTGATGATCTGGACGCATTGGCCGCAGCCATAGATGACAATACCCGCGCGGTGTTTTGTGAAAGCATTTCAAATCCGGGTGGCTATGTCACCGACATCCCCGCCGTGGCAAAAATCACTGAGGCGGCAGGCCTGCCGCTGATTGTGGATAATACATCTGCCACGCCGTACCTGTGCCGCCCGATTGAAATGGGGGCCACATTGGTGGTGCATTCCATGACCAAATACCTGACCGGAAACGGCACGGTTATGGGCGGTTGTGTGGTTGATAGCGGCAATTTCGACTGGTCTAAATCCGATAAATTTCCATCCCTGTCACAACCCGAACCTGCCTATCACGGGCTGAAGTTTCATGAAACTTTCGGCAATCTGGCGTTCACATTACACGGTATTGCCGTAGGCCTGCGCGACTTGGGCATGGTGCTGAACCCGCAAGCCGCACATTATACTTTGATGGGCATCGAAACCCTAAGCCTGCGCATGGAACGCCACGTGCATAATGCCAAAATCGTGGCGAACTGGCTGGAAAATGACCCGCGTATTGCGTCTGTCACCTATGCAGGGCTGGAAAGTTCACCCTATTATGCGCGCCAACAAGCGGTCTACCCCAAGGGCGCGGGTGCGTTGTTTACCTTTGCGGTCAAGGGCGGGTATGAGGCTTGTGTAAAACTGGTCAGCGCCGTCAATCTGTTCAGCCATGTGGCTAATCTGGGCGATACCCGTTCGCTGATCATCCATTCCGCATCCACCACGCACCGGCAGTTGACACTGGAACAACAGGTGGCAGCGGGTGCTGCCCCCGATATGGTGCGGGTATCGATCGGGATCGAAAATGCTGAAGACCTGATCGCGGATCTGGATCAGGCGTTGGATGCGGCGTTGAAATAACGCCATGCGTCTAACCCTGCTTACCGCCCTGACCATGATCGCCTTTGCCGCCAACTCGGTGATCAACCGCGCGGCGCTTGCCGACGGTGCCATCGGCCCTGCGTCTTTTGCGCTGTTGCGCTTGGCGTCGGGGGCGGTTGTTTTGGGGCTGATCTTATGGGCGCAAGGGGTGTTCAAGGGCGGCGTGCAGATTAAACCACGTTTGGATGCAGTTTTTGGTCTGGCCCTATACGCCATCGGATTTTCCTTTGCTTATTCTGTCTTGCAAGCGGGCCTAGGTGCGCTGTTGTTGTTTGGCATGGTGCAGATCACCATGTTTGCGGGGGCGGTGGTGCAGGGTAATCGCCCCAAGCCGCTGCAATGGCTGGGGGCTGTGATTGGCCTGTCGGGGCTGGCTTATGTGTTGAACCCCAGCACATCCGGTATTGATCTGCGCGGGGCCACATTGATGATTGCGGCCGGCTTTGGCTGGGGTATTTATTCGCTGGCGGGGCAAAAGGTAGAGCAGGCCCTGATTGCAACTGCTGCCAGTTTTGTCTGTGCTGTGCCGATTGCTTTGATCATCTGGCTTGCCTCAAACACCGAAGGTTTCACCAACAAAGGCATCATATTGGCCTGCCTTTCGGGCGGTGTCACCTCTGCGCTGGGTTATATCTTGTGGTTCTACGTCCTGCCACGATTGCAAACCAGCACAGCCGCAGTAGCACAACTGACAGTGCCTTTGATTGCAATGGCGGGTGGCATGGTGTTTCTGGGCGAGGTCTGGACAGTTGATTTCACCATCGCATCCGGGTTGGTACTGGGCGGTATCGGCCTGTCTGTCTGGGCCGGGCGAAGGGGCTAGTAATCTGGAAGCAGCAAAGCAGTTGCAGATAAATTGATGAAAAGCATTCGCTGTAAAACCAGTAAACTAGTTTAGTATTTATGGATATGTGGCTTAAATTGCAGCCCCCGTGATCTTATTCACATGCCCCATTTTGCGGCCCGCTTTAGCGTCTGCTTTCCCGTAAAGATGCAAGCCCACGTTGGCGTCTTTTGACAGGGTTGCCACATCCAGCACGGCGTCCCCGATCAGGTTGGTCATCACCACATTGGAATGGCGTTTACCGTCGCCCAAAGGCCAGCCTGCCACGGCGCGGATGTGTTGCTCAAACTGGTCAATGATACAGCCGTTTTGGGTCCAGTGGCCCGAATTATGTACGCGTGGTGCAATTTCGTTCACGATCAAACCTAACGGGGTGACAAATAATTCCACGCCCATCACGCCGACATAATCCAGCGCATTCAGGATTTGGCCGGTCAGGATAACCGCATCGGTACGTTGTGCTGTGGTCAGGTTGGCGGGCAGGGTGGTGGTGTGCAAAATGCCGTCACGGTGTACGTTTTCACCTGGGTCATAACAAACCACTTCGCCTGATTGCGAACGTGCGCCGATGACGGATACTTCATGTGAAAAATCAATGAAGCCTTCCAGAACGCAGGGCGTATTGCCCAGATCATCCCATGCTTTGGCGGCATCATCGGGCGTTTTCAACCGAGACTGCCCTTTGCCGTCATAGCCAAACCGGCGGGTTTTCAGAATTGAAGGCGTGCCGACGGATGCAACGGCAGCGGCTAAATCTTTGGCGGTTTCTACATTGGCGTAAGGCGCCACTTTCAGGCCCAGACCTGATAGAAACTCTTTTTCAGTAATGCGGTCTTGGCTGGTGGCCAGCGCATTGCGCGCGGGCAAAACAGGGCGCAATTTTTCAACCGCGTCAAGTGCCTCGGCGGGGATGTTTTCAAACTCGAAAGTGATAGCATCAACGCTTTTGGCGAAAGCCGCAAGCGCATCCAGATCGGAATAGGGTGCGGTTGTCACCCTGTCGGCCACTTGTCCCGCAGGCGGGTTGGCACCCGGTTCAAATATATGACTTTTAAAGCCCAAACGGGATGCGGCAACTGATAACATGCGGCCCAACTGGCCACCGCCCAGAATACCGATCGTGGCTCCTTGTGCTAAAGCTTTAGTCATCGGCGGGTTCATCTTTGATCGAGGCCGACAGGGCTGCGCGCCATGCATCCAGCCGCGTGGCCAGACCCGCATCATTATTGGCCAGAATTGCGGCGGCCATCAGCCCTGCATTAGCTGCCCCCGCAGCCCCGATAGCCATGGTGCCCACGGGAAAACCCTTGGGCATTTGCACGATGGAATAAAGACTGTCGACACCTGACAGGGCTTTGGTCTGAATAGGCACGCCCAGCACAGGCACGCGGGTTTTAGAGGCCATCATGCCCGGCAAATGTGCGGCCCCGCCAGCCCCTGCAATGATTACCTGCAAACCGCGCGTGGTGGCGCTTTTGCCGTATTCCCACAAACGATCAGGAGTACGATGCGCAGAGACAATTTTGGTTTCGTAAGCTACGCCTAGTTCATCCAACACTATGGTGGCTTCTTTCATCGTTGGCCAGTCAGACTGACTGCCCATGATAATGCCGACTTTTATATCTGCCATGATTTATGCGCCTTTGTGCATTCGAAAAAAGGGATATAGACTGAAAATTAACGATTACGCAATAATATCCGGCGTAATTTCATCTTCCAGCCGCTGAATTTGGTCTTTTAGCACCAGTTTTTTGCGTTTCATCCGTTGCAGGCGCATTAAATCTGGGTTGACGCGTTCATGCAGGGCCTCGATCGCATCGTCCAGGTCGCGGTGTTCTTGTTGCATTTGCAACAATTCCGCGCGCAAGACTTCGATATGATCCATTTTACCCATTTTATCGGTCATCTGGCAAGTTTATCCAATATGATGCTGAGGTTGGCCCATTCTACCGCCAAATCGGGCCATCTCAAAGCGTAGAATGCATTTGCTCTTGAGAATTAGCACAACAGCCCCCATATTAGCTGTGAAGGTCGCCAAATCCGGGGCCGAACACAGTCGCTTTTAAAGGGCTATACTTATGACTAAAATATCTTTTGCCTCTCACCCGTTTCTTTTGGGTTTTGAACAGTTGGACCGGCTTGTGGAACGCACGGCCAAATCCGGCAACGAAGGCTACCCGCCTTACAATATCGAACAAAGTGCCGATAACACCTATCGCATCACACTGGCGGTTGCGGGTTTTCGCGATGAAGACCTGTCGATTACGCTGGAAAATGCGCAGCTGGTGATCCGTGGTCGCCAAGTTGATGACAGCGACGGGCGTATATTTTTGCACCGTGGCATAGCGGCGCGTCAGTTTCAGCGCAGTTTTGTTTTGGCAGAAGGCGTGGAAGTGGCCGGTGCTTCGATGGAAAACGGTCTGTTGCATGTGGATTTGCAAAGGTCTGTGCCTGATGCGGTTGTTCAAACCATCAATATCAAAAAGACATGAAAGGGTAAGACATGAACACGAAATTCGATTTTGCCAAACACGGCATTGAACGCACGGTTTATGTGCGCAAGGTGGCCCATGCGGATCTGCCCGAAGATATGCAAGTGGAAACCAAAGGCCATGAGGTGGTTTATGCCATCCATTCCGAAGACGGCGCGCGATTGGCACTGGTCAAAGACCGCGCACTGGCTTTTGCTGTGGCACGAACCAATGATTACACGCCTGTAAGTGTGCATTAAGCTTTCGCGGCTTGCAGAACATAACACATCGGTAATTGTGCGGGTTGGTTTTCATAGACCGCATAACCCTCTTCGCGGTTGTTGTGCGCGAACTCTTCAAAGCGTGTGATCTGTAGGCCAGCGTCCAATATGGCAGTGAAGATATGGCTTAAGGTGTGGCTGTACCAATAACTTTCTGTCCCGCCTTCAGGGGTTGAGCTGTCATAGGTAATGACTTCAGCTTCTATTGAAGGCTTGGTTTCAAAGTAAGAGAATTCGGGGTGAAGCGGGTTAGCGGATTTTGGATCAAACATTTCTAAAAACGGATGGGTTTCGTAGATGATCAGCTGGCCATCCTTTGCCAATAAGTCCGCAACGATTGCAAAGAATTCGGGTAAGTCAGGCATCCAGTTCAATACCCCGATGGTGATCAAGGCCACATCAAAGTCGTGTGGGGTGTTGCTGGGTAGATTGTAGATATCCGCACATAGAAAATCGACAGGTTTTTGGGCGATTTCCGCCAATTCGTGGGCCTGTTCTATAAAGCCGCCCGATTGGTCTATGCCAAGCACATTTTTAGCCGCGAATGAAGCTAGTGAAAACACTTCGCGCCCGTTATTGCACCCTATCTGAACCACAGATTTATCTGGCAGTTGCATCTGGTGTAAGGCGGCAGTCATGGTTGGGCCAAAACAAGAAAAG
>JAESRV010000068.1 GCA_016764475.1 Amylibacter sp. | reverse complement strand
GCGCCATACGGGCAAAGCCGTAAATTGGACTGCGACCTACGCCATATTGATTGCCCTGATGTGGTGGATAATGATGATCGCAATGATGACACCCAGTGCAGCACCCACGCTTTTGCTGTTTATCGCCCTGAAACGCCATGGGAAAGACAGGCAAAATGCAGCTTACTACAGCGGCCTATTGCTTGCCGGATATCTGGTTATGTGGGCGGGATTCAGTGTCATCGCCACAAGCTTGCAATGGGGGCTGGAAACACTAGGTTTAATTTCGGCCACAATGATGACGGTGAACTCAAAACTATTGGCAGGCCTTATCTTGTTATGCGCTGGCCTCTACCAGTTTTCAGAATTGAAAACTGCCTGCCTGAAACATTGCCGTTCACCTGCGTATTTCCTGTCTGAAAACAATCGCCCGGGCGCATTCGGGGCATTGAAGATGGGGATGCATCACGGGATTTACTGCCTGGGTTGCTGCTGGGTACTGATGGCACTTCTGTTTGTTGGCGGTATTATGAACCTCTACTGGATCGTAGGGCTGGCACTATATGTGCTTATCGAGAAAACACTGCCGTTTGGTGAATTAATCTCAAAAATATCTGGAATAACACTAATATTTACAGGTACTTACGTGATATTTTCAGCTCTATTCTAACAACATCATAAAACGCCGAAATGCAAATAGAACATAAAAATTACAACTTTGTCAGATTGCGTGAAGAGCCCCATCTTATAATTTTGCCAACTAGCCCATAGACTTATATCAAGAATAAAATATCGGAGATACCGAGATGAAACCTATCGTGCAGACACTCGCCCTGATCACAGGCCTGACACTTCCCGTCAGTGCCGGGGCTGAAAATATCACCCTTAAGCTTTACGCTTATGGTATTAAAGCAGGTACAATTTCTATTAATGGTGCCGAAAACGCCACAGCCTATTCCGTTAAGGGGCTGGTGTCCCCGTCCATTTTATTGAGGATGTTTAAGGATATAGGATACAAAGGCTGGTCTTCGGGTAAGATTAGCAAGGGTAAGTTTTACACGCGCAAATACGATGGGCGTGCCCGCACGGGTTCACGTAATTCCATTGTTAAGATGCACTGGAACAACAATCGCCCGGTTCTAGACAAATACTCACCTGAACGCGCAAAGCGTGATTATGACATATCGCCATCTAAACAGGTTGGCACGAAAGACTTGCTGACAGCAGCTTATTTAACTTTTAGAACGGTTACGGCGGATAATCTGTGCAATGTCACCCATAAAATGTTTGATGGCCGCCGCCGTTCCCAAATCCAACTGGGCAAACCGAAAATATCTGGCAGACGCGCTACTTGCGCGGGAAGTTACAAGCGTGTTGCCGGGTTTTCCCCCCATCAAATGACAAAAGGGGTCAACTTTCCCTTCACCATGTATTATGAGCAGCAGGATGACGGAACTTATCGCTTTAAAGAATTCATCTCTGCGGCCACATTGGGCAAGATCAGGGCTGTTCGAAAGTAACACACTATGAACGCGCCTTTACCGATAGAGGCCGCTCTGCCCGATCTGTTGTCAGCCCTGACATCTGCAAACCAAGCCGTGTTGCAAGCCCCACCGGGGGCTGGCAAAACCACGCGTGTGCCGCTGTTTCTGCTGGAAAATAGCCTATACAAACGCAAAATCCTGATGTTGGAGCCCCGCCGTCTGGCAGCACGTGCCGCCGCTGAACGCATGGCCGACCTGTTGGGTGAACCCGTAGGTCAAACTGTGGGCTACCGTATGCGCGGCGACAGCAAAGTCAGTGGGAATACCCGCATTGAGGTGGTTACCGAAGGCATTTTGACCCGGATGATCCAAAGTGATCCGGAATTACCCGAAATATCCTGCATCATCTTTGACGAATTCCATGAGCGAAGCTTGCAAGCCGATCTGGGCTTGGCCCTAAGCTTGGAAATTCGCTCTGCCCTGCGCGAAGACTTGGGGCTGATCGTGATGTCCGCCACATTAGATGCAGCCCCTGTTGCGGCCCTGATGGGCGATGCGCCCATCGTAACCTCGATGGGCAAATCCTATCCCGTTGAACAACGCTTTCTGCCCCGCCCGTGGGCGCCCTCTGGCCGCAGGGGCCCGCGTTTTGAAGATGCTGTGGCCTCACTGGTAACCACGGCTGTGTCGGAAACCACAGGTGGTGTGTTGGTGTTCCTGCCGGGTGCAGGTGAGATTAACCGTGTGCAGCAACTCTTGGGCAATTCTCTAGGCCCTGACGTGACCATACGCCCGCTATATGGGGCGATGCCCTTCAAAGACCAACGCGCGGCCATCACGCCGCCTACATCGGGCCGCAAGGTAGTGTTGGCGACCTCTATCGCCGAAACATCCCTGACCATCCCCGACATCCGCGTGGTGGTTGATGCAGGCCGTGCGCGCCGGGCACGCTTTGACGGCAATTCCGGCATGTCTCGGCTGGTCACCGAACGGGTCACCAAAGCCGAAGCCACCCAACGCCAAGGCCGTGCGGGGCGTGTGGCGGCGGGCAGTTGTTACAAACTTTGGACAAAGGGCGAGAACGGCGGCATGGCAGCCTTTGCCGAACCTGAAATACGTTCAACCGACCTGACGGGGCTGGTACTGGAACTGGCCGTGTGGGGGCAGGTCAATCCGGCCAATATGCCGTTTCTAAGCCAACCAAGGCAAGCCGATTATACCGCTGCCCAAGACCTGTTGCGTCTGTTGGGCGGCTTGGACACAGACAACCGCATCACCGGTTACGGGCGCAAGCTGGCAGGCTTCCCCACCCACGCTCGCTTGGCCCATGTGTTGCTGCAAGCGGGGCCAGACGCGGGCCTGATGGCCACCTTGCTGGAAGCACGTGACCCTTTAATCCGCGAAGGCCGCAACCTGCCCAGCGACCTGACCCTGCGGTGGGAAGCCCTGCGTGATCCGCGCAAATTTCAAAACCAACGCCCCTACCGCGCCAATCGCATAACCCTTGATACAATCAGGAAAGAAGCGAAACGGTTAAAGCCCCAAGGCAAAGTCGCAATGTCTCTGGGGGCCATGGCCGCCCTTGCCTACCCCGACCGTATTGGCCTGCACCGCAAAGGCGATGATCCGCGTTATCTGCTGTCAGGCGGCAAAGGTGCTTATCTGGAACTTGGCGATGGTTTGGCCGCAAACCGCCTGATCGTGGCCACCGATCTGGATGGTGACGCCAAAGAAGCCCGTATTCGGATGGGGGTTGCCCTGTCCGAGGCGGAACTGGCAGCACTTTACGGTGACCAGATTAAAGACCTAAATATCTGCATCTGGAATAAGAGAGAACGCCGCGTAGAAGCGCGTATACACCGCAAATTCCAGGCCCTGATCCTAAGCGATCAGCTGTGGAAAGACTGCCCCCGCGATGCACTGGCAACAGGCATGATCGAGGGTATTCGCGATTTGGGTCTGGGCATTCTGCCGTGGTCAAAGCCTGCAAACCTGCTGCGCGGCCGCATTCAATGGTTGCGGGGTAAAGGCGGCGACATGCCTGACCTGTCGGATACCGCCCTGCTGGATACGCTGGAAAACTGGCTGCAACCGCACCTGTCGGGCATGAAAAAGCCCGATGATCTGAAACGCCTCAACATGGCCGAAATCCTACAAAATATCCTGTCTTGGGACGCGCAGCAAACCCTGAATGCCCAAGCCCCTGCCAGCATCAAAGCCCCAACCGGCACCACATTGCCCGTGGATTACAGCGGCGAACAACCCAGCGTATCCGTACGCCTGCAAGAACTGTTCGGCTTAACCAAACACCCCTGCGTCGGCCCCAATCGCATCCCCTTGCTGATCGAACTTCTATCCCCCGCACGTCGCCCGGTGCAAACCACGGCTGACTTGCCAAGCTTCTGGACAAGTTCCTATGCGGATGTGCGCAAAGACATGCGCGGGCGGTATCCACGCCATCCTTGGCCCGAAGACCCTACCGTGGCAGAAGCCACGCGGCGGGTGAAGCCTAGAACGCGTAAATAGCAGTTTACGAAACATCTTGACAATCATCCGGCATAATCTGATTAGGCAAATCAATACTCATCACATATTTTACCGTTTCAGAGGCATATATGACCCTATTAAATTTGGAAAAATCCCCAAAGTCTTACGCCAGAACAGCGGGCGCGATGTACCTGCTTATTGCGATATGCGGCGGCTTCAGCATTGGTTATGTACCCTCTGTTCTTCTGATGTCTGGCGACGCATTGAAAACAGCCAGTAACATTGATGCCCATCAGGGCCTATACCGTCTGGGAATTTTTGCCGATGTGATCGTCGTCTTCGCAGAGATCATTCTGACAGCAATGTTATACCATCTGCTAAAACCCGTGAACAAAACCCTATCCATGATTGCCGCATTGGCCCGGCTTTCAATGGTTCTGGTGATGGCGATAAACATCTTGATCTACATTATCCCGCTTGCCCTGCTAAATGGCATACCCCTTTCCGACACTTTCACCTTAGCTCAAACACAAACCGTTGCTTTGGCCTTATTGGAAGTTCATCAATATGGTATTTATATCTGGGGCATATTATTCGGCCTTCACTTGATCGCCCTTGGTTACCTTGTCATTAACGCCGGCTATTTCCCTAAAATTCTGGGTTGGGCCATGATGATCGGAAGCTTTGGCTATATTGTTGAAGGATTGACAGCCGTCACTTTCACCGAAAACACCTTACTTTCAATGCTGGTTATCGGTCTTCTAGTTCTAGTGACAATCGGCGAGTTATCTTTTGCCATTTACTTATTGATCAAAGGCATGAACATTACAGCATGGAAAGATCGTATTTAAAATACTCAACAGGCAATGGTGTTACATAAGGGAAGCTTTGATTGTGTTTATTTCATCATGGTGACGATATTCCCTAAAACCGCAAACTCTGCGCACTATATTTAGATATAAGTTGTTAATGCGCAATAACCACGTATAATTCAGCCAAAATCAATACTGATACATAAACCAACAAGGATTACTGACATGACAATAGATACGCCAAGCTTAACCGAAATGGGTGTTCTTAATCCTGATCAAATCGCAAGTTATTCTACTGTGCATCTCGCCCAGGAAATGGACGTGTTAAAAATTGATTATCGCCGCGAAAAAGGTTCTTTTTTGCCAAAGCATCGACGCTATGAATTCAAACGCATTAGCAGACCAATGCCGGGGAATGATTTAAAAGGTAAGGATGCCATCCGCTATGACATTTCACCGATTTTATCAAAAGCCATTTCAGAACTGGATGCCTTGCTGGCTAATAACAAACAAACCAAGGCTACAAAAGAATCCCTGCAACGTGAACTGGCTGAGTTGAATAGTGACATAAGCCATCGCATCAAGCACCTATCCAAGACCATTGACACTTTGGAGTAAGGTAGCGGCATTCTGGATCAGAGCTATTGATTTTACGCTGTGACCTGAATTTACTTTTACCATTAAAAAAGGCACCCGCAAATGGGTGCCTTTTTTAATTGGAGGGTATCAGTATTCTTAAGCCGCTTCTTTAGCCGCCGCTTGGCGTTCGCTTTCTTCGCGTGACAGGGCCACAGAGGTCCGTACACCGCGTGAAACGAATTCCATCATACCTTTGACGCAACGCTCGGTAGGCTCAATGCCCGCGCACATCAAAACTTCACGGCCATCACGAGAGCGCGCCCAGCGGGCGATGCTTTCAACACCGTTGCCATATTTTTTATCGTCTGCAATGGCGTCATCCAACGCGGCCAGAACCACAGCGGCAAACAACTTGGAAGAGCGCTTGCCTTGGTCATTGACGAATGCAGAATTATCTATTGTATCAAACATTTTCTACTTGATCTTTTCTTCGTTTTCTCAGTTTGGCCAATATGGCGATTTTGTGGCGATTCGGTATTGCTGATATGGAATAGCAGCCATGCGTTCTATGCATGTCTACCTAGCAGCCCCGAACCGATCCCCACATCGGCTTGCGTATAGCAGGAAGCCACTCTATACACCGTCTGAATAATTTTTCAACCTTTTCAACAGAGAGCAGCGAAAATATGCCTAAGATTAACGGTAACGAAATCCGCCCGGGATATATTCTGGAACACAATAACAGTCTGTGGATCGCGGTAAAAGTCGACCATGTGAAGCCCGGCAAAGGTGGCGCTTTTGCACAAGTTGAAATGAAAAACCTGCGTACCAACTCCAAACTGAACGAACGCTTTCGTTCCGCTGACAAGGTTGAAAAGGTTCGTTTAGACCAAAAAGATCAACAATTTCTTTACGAAAATGACGGAATGCTGGTTTTTATGGATATGGAAACCTATGAACAGATTGAACTGCCCGCCGATATTCTGGGCGAACGTCGCCCGTTTTTACAAGACGGCATGACCATTAAAATCGAGTATCACGAAGCCGAGGCCATAAGTGCCGAAATACCGCAAAAAGTCACTTGCGTGGTGGCCGAAACTGAACCTGCGGTAAAAGGCCAAACTGCCGCCAACAGCTTTAAACCTGCGGTTCTGGATAATGGCGTGCGCATCATGATTCCCCCCTTTGTAGGGCAGGAAGAGGCCATCGTGGTCAATACCGAAACCATGGAATATGTTGAACGGGCTTAGGGTCAGGACCTATTAATCCTGCGAGCGGTGGTGTAACAATTTCTAAACCAGACAGGCGCAAAATACCGCTGCTAGCAAAAGTAGTTCACGGGTTCTCATAGATTGCTTTGCAATCTTCTGTCACCCCAGCGGGTTTTCAAAGGGCGCATAGCAACGCCAAATGCGAAGACCACCGAAAGTTACCGGTAAGTAGGCGTTTCGACAAAAAATCGAAACACCATAGGTGCAAGGGCATATCACCCCTTGTTCGGCCTTATAACTACACCCCTTGTTCGGCCTTATAACTACAAACGGCAGGCCTGCCTTCTTATTAAGCCACGGTTTCAATACACATAGAAACCCCGCCAACCAAGCAGGTTAGCGGGCCAAACGGCTGCAAAAACGGGGATTAAGCCACCTTATGCAACGCAGGTGCGATCAGTTTACGCCCCAACGCGCGGCACACGTCCTGTGTTAAAGTCGGGTCGTTCAGCGTGTAGAAATGCAGATCTTCGACGCCTTCACATAACAGATCA
>JAESRV010000135.1 GCA_016764475.1 Amylibacter sp. | reverse complement strand
TGACTGGGACAGGCCCTATAGCCGCGAACAGGGTTGCTTCCCTCCGGGATCGTTCAAGGTGGATAAATACTGGTCACCGGTGAACCGTGTGGACAATGCTTATGGGGATCGTAATTTGATCTGTAGCTGTCCGCCGATGGAAGATTACGAGGACGAGGGTGAATAAAAACTGATCTGGCAACCCCGCTGAAAGGTGGGGTTGCCTTTGTGCAGTGGCCTTGCTGGAAACCCTGAACTAGGTTTCTGCGAAACACATTTGAATGAGCCATATTATGAAGCACGAACCGATTACATTGGGCGAAAAGCTTGCAGCCGTTGAACCCAAAACGCCGCGTTTCAATTTTGGTGCGTGGGTGCGAAATACAGTGTTTACAGTGCTGAACTTATCTTTTCTGACGGCAATTTGCGCTCTGCCCTTGTGGTGGTTTTTGATGCGCCC
The DNA here is from genome assembly GCA_016764475.1 of Amylibacter sp. Lineage (GTDB taxonomy): Bacteria > Pseudomonadota > Alphaproteobacteria > Rhodobacterales > Rhodobacteraceae > Amylibacter. The sequence continues at coordinate 6,798 of JAESRV010000135.1, read as the reverse complement.
CGATGTAGATAGCAATATCATACTGTTCTTTTGGCTAATCCTGATTGCACTGTGGCTGTTTGTCTATCCCCGGTGTGGCATCACCAAGCCCGATAAACCCAAGATACATTCCTTGCTGGCCAACGATCATCTAGGGTTTATGCGTGATCTGCGGCTGGATGCGAAAACGGTCATTTTTGATGGCAGCAATATTTACCATTTTGGGCACGACAATGGATTAGATGCGCAACCGCTTGGCCTGATCGCCCACCAACTGCGGGTCGAAGGGTATCGTATTGTTTGTTTCTTTGATGCCAATATTTTTTATACACTCAACAAACACGGGGCATTCCCCAGTGATCAGTACCATTCAGTGGCGTTGCTTGAAGATATTTTCGGGTTGAGGGCTGATGAGATTTATGTGGTGCCCAGTGGGGTTCAGGCGGATAAATACATTCTGGACAGCCTGAAGCACCTGCCCATATCATTTGCTGTGACCAACGACAAATTTCGCGATTATGCCAAGAAATACCCAACGGTGATGAAGGGCAATCAATGGCGCAAAGGTGTGATGATTTCAAAGAACGAGATCAAGGTGCTGCAACATCGGCTTCAAAACCCAATTAGATTGAATTAGACAGGTAACTGTAAGTGCTAGTAGCTTATCCGCATCAGCTAGAAACACTAATCCGACACCCTTGCCCATCATACGCCCTAGCTGGCGCATCTTTCATGGACGCCCCATAGGGTTCGGTGTAAATATTCTAACAACTTGGTTTTAAAAAGGGCACAGCATGGAACAATACACAGGCGGTTGCAGTTGTGGCAATGTTCGCATTGTGGCGTCGGGGGTGCCGTACCGAGTTGGTCTTTGTCACTGTCTGGACTGCCGCAAGCATCACGGCGCACTTTTTCATGCATCTGCCGTTTTCCCACAAGAAGCGGTGACGATAGATGGCGAAACCCGCGATTACGCCGGGCGGTTTTTCTGCCCGCGCTGCGGCTCATCCATATTCGCCCGCAGCGGGGATGAAATCGAAGTGAACCTGGGGTCTTTGGATACCCCAGACCAACTGATGCCAACCTACGAAAGCTGGGTTGCCCGCCGCGAAGCTTGGTTGCCGCCGTTTCCACTTGCAAAACGATACGAACGCGACCGTGACACTAAGGGTCGCTTTGAGGCGTAGGGTATTGTAGGATGGGCTTCTGCCCACCTTACGATTTGTGATAAACTAAATGTACCAATAAAAACAAATGCTTATGGCGCGTCCGATCTGGAACATCATATTTGGCACCGCCAAAATCCTACGATGCGTGCAAGCCACACACCCTACATTCTGCCCAGATCAGGGCTTGGAACAATCCCAAACCCCGCCTATAAGACCCTTGTAAGCAAACTTTAGGCAAACCCCATGCGCACAGCGAAAATCAGCCGTGATACGGCGGAAACCAAGATCAGTGTCGAGATTAATTTGGATGGCACTGGTATTTATGACAATGAAACTGGCGTGGGCTTTTTTGACCACATGCTGGATCAACTGTCACGCCACGCGCTGATTGACATGAAAATCCGCGCGTCGGGCGATCTGCACATTGATGACCACCACACGGTGGAAGATGTGGGCATCGCACTTGGCAAGGCTTTAACCAAAGCGGTTGGCGACAAAAAGGGCATCAACCGTTATGGGTCATGCCTGTTGCCGATGGATGATGCGCTTGTGCGCACCGCTTTGGATATTTCGGGGCGGCCTTATCTGGTTTGGAATGTCGAGATGCCGACGGCCAAAATCGGGTCGTTTGATACCGAACTGGTGCGCGAGTTTTTCACAGCATTCGCCATGCAAGGCGGTTTGACGCTGCATGTGGAAGCTTTGGATGGTTTTAACAGCCACCACATTGCGGAAGCCGCGTTTAAATCTGTGGCGCGCGCGCTGCGGGTGGCGTTAGAGGTTGATCCGCGCAAGGCCGATGCCATTCCGTCTACCAAGGGTACCCTGTCCGAATGACCACTGTTATTGTCGATTACAACTCGGGTAATCTGCGCTCTGCCGAAAAAAGCTTTCAACGCATGGCGGTGGAGCTGGATGCGGGGGATGTTATCGTGTCCGCTGATCCTGATGTGGTACGCTGCGCGGATCGCGTGGTTTTGCCCGGGGTTGGTGCATTCGCCGATTGCCGCCGTGAACTTGGTGCGATTGACGGGTTGTTCGGGGCTTGCGAAGAACATGTAAAATCGGGCAAACCGTTCATGGGGATTTGTGTGGGTATGCAGATGATGGCCACTTGGGGGCGCGAACACGGGCGCCATAAGGGGTTCGATTGGATCAAGGGCGAGGTGGTGAAGCTTGCGCCTGATGATAAAACCTTGAAAATTCCACATATGGGGTGGAATGCGCTGGATAATATTGCGGGGCACCCTGTGTTCGACGGGATTGTTAAGGGTGATCACGTGTATTTTGTACACGGCTATCATTTGATGCCTGAAAATGCGGATGATCTGCTGGCAACGGTGGATTACGGCGGGATGATATCTGCCGCTGTGGGGCATGATAATATCATTGGCACCCAGTTTCACCCGGAAAAAAGCCAATCAACCGGCTTGCGATTAATTGGCAATTTTTTGCAGTGGAAACCATAAGGGCAAAGTTTCAAGCGGGGTGTTGAATACGATTTTAAAGCGTTATGGAAAGCAAGTTTCTGTACCATATTTTCAAAAAGGTACTGCATCTATTTATGCCAATTAAACCAGTAAACTAGTTTACTGGTTTACCCGCGTTAACGCATTGTTATTACGCAATAAAATACGGGCGCAAAAAAACGGTGCATGGAAACCATACACCGCTGTAATGTCTGTTTTTATATGTTTTAGTTTACGCGTGTCCATGTTCCGCCATCACGGCAGATAAACAGAATACACCCCTGAACAGCCAGAGTATCACCGTTCAGTTGCATTTTTGATTTGTAGGTTTTATCGCGGTCCGGTGACCAGATTTTACCGCCGCCATAAGCACCGTCACCTTCATTGGTCATATCCCAAACGATATTTTTACCGATGTTATCTTGTGTCCCCTTGCTGCCGTCCGAATTAAAAGACTTCACCAGTTTGCCGCAGATTTTTGTGCCGCATTGTGCCACTTCGATATGACCGTAGTTGCCGTTGTCATCTTTGGATGTTTTCCAAGTGCCAAAAACAGCTTCTGCTGCCAGCACAGGGGTTGAAATCAGAACCGCCGCTGCGATTATAGCTAGTTTTTTCATGAATAATCCTCCTGTATTCATGGGTACTGTGCAAAATTACCCGTTGGGCCGTCAAGTGGAACGTTGGGTTATTTGCGCGCTTTGCAAACCCTTGCCTATCGGGTATCGGGGGGTAACTGTTATTTTTACAAGGCAAAATCTATGATCTTATACCCTGCCATTGACCTGAAAGACGGCAATTGTGTGCGACTTTACAAAGGTGAAATGGATCAGGCGACTGTATTCAACGATAATCCTGCGGCGCAAGCKKTGGCSTTTGCCRASGCRGGKTGYGAATGGTTGCATCTGGTTGAYCTRAACGGGGCSTTTGCGGGGGAACCWGTGAATGCGGMSGCGGTTGAGGCKATYTTGAAAGCGGTSGATGTRCCGGCACARCTGGGYGGCGGTATCCGCGAYTTGGCGACGATTGAGGCTTGGYTGGAAAAGGGCTTGCAACGGGTKATYYTGGGCACGGTTGCGGTGGAAAACCCYGATCTGGTGCGTGAAGCGGCCCGTAAGTTTGAGGGCCATGTGGCTGTGGGCATTGACGCGCGSKGCSGYATGGTTGCCACACGCGGCTGGGCTGAGGAAACCGATGTGAAYGTRACCGATCTTGCCCGCCAGTTTGAAGACGCGGGCGTGGCCGCGATCATCTACACCGACATCAACCGTGACGGGGCCATGCAGGGGCCGAATGTGGAAGCTACGGCAGCTTTGGCGCATGCGGTTAGCATACCTGTGATTGCGTCGGGCGGGGTGTCATCCATGGACGATCTGCGGGCGTTAAAAGAATGCGGTGCGCCTTTGGACGGTGCCATTTCAGGCCGCGCGTTGTATGACGGGATGATCAATGTGCCTGAAGCTGCGGCGCTTTTGAAAGGTTAACTCATGCTAAAAACCCGAATAATCCCCTGCCTAGACGTTAAAGACGGCCGTGTGGTTAAAGGCGTCAACTTTGTTGATCTGATTGACGCGGGCGATCCTGTGGAAAGTGCCAAGGCTTATGATGCGGCGGGGGCGGATGAGCTGTGTTTTCTGGATATTGCCGCCACCATTGAAAACCGTGGTACGATGTTTGATGTGGCACGCCGCACGGCGGAACAGTGCTTTATGCCGCTGACTATTGGCGGCGGGGTGCGGGTGCCTGATGATGTGCGCAACCTGCTGTTGGCGGGGGCGGATAAGGTCAGCTTCAACTCAGCGGCGGTGGCCAACCCTGATGTGGTGGCCCAAAGTGCCAACCGTTTCGGCAGCCAGTGCATTGTGGTGGCGATTGATGCAAAAACCGTATCCCCCGGCAAGTGGCAGATTTTCACCCACGGCGGGCGGCAAGCCACGGGGATTGATGCGGTGGAATTTGCCAGGTTGATGGAAAGCAAGGGGGCGGGCGAAATCCTGTTGACCAGCATGGACCGTGACGGCACCAAAAGCGGTTATAATCTGCCCCTGACCCGTGCAATAGCCGATGCGGTGCATATCCCCGTGATTGCCTCTGGCGGGGTGGGCACGCTGGATCACTTGGTGGACGGTGTGATAGAAGGTCACGCGTCTGCGGTTTTGGCCGCTTCGATCTTTCATTTCGGTGAATATACGATTAAAGAGGCCAAGGAATATATGGCCGCCAACGGCGTGCCTGTCAGACTATAAGGAAGAATATCATGGCCAATGTCCTGACCCGCCTTGCACGAACCATTGAAAGCCGCAAAGGTGCGGATGAAAAAAAATCATACGCCGCTAAACTGTTCAAACGCGGGCCTGATAAATGTGCTGAAAAGTTTGGCGAAGAAGCAGTGGAAGCGATTATCGCGGCGGTCAGGAACGACAAGAAAAACCTGAAAGAAGAAGCCGCAGATGTGATTTTTCATCTGTTCGTGATGCTGTCATCGCGCAATGTGACGCTTGAGGACGTATTGGAAGAGCTGGAGCGGCGTGAAGGCAAATCGGGTATTATTGAAAAGCAGGAACGCGGTAAAAAGTAATCAACGCGGTATCGCCCCGTCGCCGTTATCTGGCTGGCGGGGTTTACCCTATTTTAGGATATGTAGGTTATAAGTAGGCAGGCCTGCCGATTGTAGTCATAAGCCCGAACAGAGGTGTTAGCTCTGCACCTGTTCTTAATTAAGTTTCGGTGGCTTTCGCATTTGGCGATGTCAGACGCCCTTTGAAAACCCGCCGGGGTGACAGAAGATTGCAAGGCAGTCTTTGAGAACCCGTGAACTACTTTTGCTAGCAGGGGTAGGTATACACTTGCAAAGGTTTCAGGTTTGTTAGGGGGGCGTGCGCTGGTGTGCCTAACGCAACCAAAGGTTTCGTTTTTTGATCCGTTGCCGGATTGCCTGTTCTTTGCGTGGCAGGTTATCGCGGTCGAACATTTCGCGGATTATTTCGCCTTTTTTCTGGAATACAAGTTTGCGAAATGCCTCGGATCGTTTGACGATTTTCTTGACTTTGTTGGGGGCGACGGCCTGCTCCAAAGCTTCAACCGCGTCATCGCTTTCGCGGGCGTATAGCAAGGGTAGCGTGCGGTAGTGGCAGGCGATGTCGCCGTCCAGGCGCAGTTGTGATTGCGTCGGGCGGCCACCGCCGAGTTTGCTGATAACTAAGGGTAGGGCTACTTGATCCAGCCACGGGTCAAACTCTTGTGTGCAAACGGCGTGTGGCGGGGCGCGCAGTATTTCTGTGGTGTAGTGGGCGAACAGGTCGGCAAATTCATGCGGGCATTTGTAAAAGAACCAGCCGGCGTTGAAATACATGTAGCGTTGCCAGTATTCGTCGGGGTGCGACAGGTCTAAAGAGCTTTCAAAATCCAAGTCGAAGCGATCGTAAAGTGATTTCCATGTGTCGGCGTAGCCTGGGCCATATAGCTCGATTTGCGGCCATGTGTTGGTGCGTTTCATTGACGCTGCGGGGCGGCTAAAGTCGAAATCTATCGCGTTCAGGCGGCCGGTGAACAGGGTGTCTGTGTCAAAGAATATGAACGGCTCGCCCTTGGGTAGGGCGGTCAGGCCGATGATTTTGTTACCATACGGGTAGTCACTGCCAAAGACGCGGTTTTCAAACGGGATTATTTCGGCGCCGAAGCTTTGCAGTATCTGGCGCACATCTTCACGGTCGATCCTTGGATCATAATCCCAGTTTTCAGTATGTTGCGGTTCACCAAAGATCAGACGGCCTTTGAAATGCGGGTGTTTGTGGCGGAATGTGGCGGCGAAAACGATGGCTTCATATTGTAGGCGGCCACCTTGGATAATTGCAAAAACATTAAATTTATTTGTCACAAGGGCGCCTGTCTTCTTATCGTTTCCAGTTATATAACGGTGTAGGGGGGTAATTGAAATGCTGTTGGTGCAGAATTAATCAAACCGATCAACCGCATAAGGTGACAGGTTCGCATTTGTTGGTTTGTCCAGCACAATATCGCGGATGATCTGCCCTACTTTTGGCCCCATTGTTAAGCCCAGATGCTGGCCGCCAAAGGCGTAGATCACGTTTGGCGCGGCTTTTGTGCGCCCCAGCATAGGCAGGCTGTCAACGGTTGTCGGGCGGTTGCCCATCCATGTGTCAACGCCTTCCCATGTCAGG
>JAESRV010000029.1 GCA_016764475.1 Amylibacter sp. | reverse complement strand
ATTGATCTTGGTAATCCGATAGTCCACCAGCCGCCCGTCATTATCGAGGCCTGTGGTAAAACCACCAGACTTGTGATCCGTCTGGGGCGCAACCCAAGGGCTGCCGCCGCTTCGGTTTGACCTTTTGAAATCGCCTGAATACCCGAACGCACTGTTTCCGCAATAAAGGCAGCGGTATAAAGTGACAAAGCAAACCAAAGGGCGATTAAAGAGTTCCGCATCAAAATGCCGTCTTTGAAATTGAAGCCGTCCAGATATGGTTTCTCAAGTACAATTGGAGCACCAGAACTAAAAAGCACACCATCTGTAATCATTAATTCGCCAGCCAGATTTACCCCTTGTGGCGCAACAGTCATTGCACATTTTCCAGAGTCGATTTTTGCCAATGCATCATCCAAATTGTTAGCAGGGATGGATTTAAACTTCACACCATTCTTGCGTAGTAAGTTTTTTGCATTAACTGCGGCGGCATTTCCAGTAATGTCACAAAGTCGTAGTTTACCATCCGTATAAGAAAGCTCGCCATTCGCACCCGTAGTAAGTGTAGCTGAGCCGATAAATGTATGCTGCTTATCGGAATTTATAAACGATAGCACCATAAACACCAACGTAGCTGGAACAAGAAGCAGACCCAAAGTAACATAACCAACCGGGGACTGTTCACCAGTTTCCTCTTGGCGTGCCTTTGCATGCCGTCGGTAAAAAATAATCCCCGCCACCGATAGCAAGACTGTAAGCATTACAATATACACACCCGGCCCACCGGCTAACGAGGGAATAAGAATACCACGGTTTGTAATTGCGACACTGTCAAACAGCTTCATCGACGCTATAGCATTTTCGCCTTTAAAATCCCGAGGTTGCGGGAATATCTCAATGAAAATCGCCATCGTGATGATGATCCAAAGCAGTACAGGAACATTCCTGAAACCTTCAATGTAGATCGTCATCAAGCGTGAAATCAGCCAGTTTTTCGATAGGCGCATAATGCCGACTGAAACACCGATTATCGTGGCTGTGATACAGCCCAAAACGGCCACAAGCAACGTATTCAGAAGCCCTATAACTGCGGCACGACCATGGGTCATTTGCGAATTATATTCGATAAGGCGTTGATTGATATCATACCCTGCTTGATCGCCTAAGAATTTAAACCCCAAGGGTTTTCCTAAGTCAGCAAGGTTTTGTCCAGCGTTTCTTAAAAGCCAACCAACCGCAAGCATAAACCCGATGAGGGCAATGATTTGGATGGTCATGGAACGATAGCGTGTATCGTACAATAACTGGCTCAGTCGGAAACCGCCCTTTTCAGGCTCGGTTATAGCAGACATGTGTCTACATCTCCCTTTGTTGGTCGGGCCGTAATTTCTACGCAGATGCGATTAGACACATTCAGCTGATTAGGCCTCGGATTATATTTTGTGTAGTCCCCAGATATGAAAAGGGCGCGATCATTGTCGCGCCCTTAACATTAATTGATTAACGGAATGGTGCTGAGTAAATCAGACCACCGTCTGTCCATGATGCGTTCAAGCCGCGTGCAATGCCTACAGGAGAACCTTCACCGATATTGCTATCGAAGATTTCACCGTAGTTACCGCTTTGCGAAATCGCGCGAACAGCCCACTGTTTGTCCAGACCAAGCATACCGCCCAGGTCACCTTCGGTGCCCAATAGACGGTTTACTTCCGGGTTGTTACCAGCTGCAGAAGACATGCTGGCGATGTTTGCAGATGTAACACCCAACTCTTCAGCAGTGATCAAAGCGTTCAATGTCCAACGAACAATGTCGCCCCATTGGTTGTCGCCGTGACGTACAAGTGGGCCCAAAGGCTCTTTAGAGATGATCTCTGGCAGAACAACGTGATCATTTGGTTTTTCAAATGTTGCACGTGTTGCAGCCAAACCAGATGCGTCAGTTGTGTAAACGTCACATGCACCAGCTAGATACTGTGCTTGACCTTCAGCATTTGTTTCTATCGGCACTGGCTCATAAGAGATGTTGTTTGAACGGAAGTAGTCCGCCAAGTTCAGCTCTGTTGTTGTACCAGTTTGGATACAAACGGTTGCCCCGTCCAGATCTTTTGCAGATGAAACACCCAATGCTTTTGGAACCATAAAGCCTTGGCCATCGTAGTAGTTCACGCCAATAAATTCAAACTTCAGATCGACATCGCGTGAGAATGTCCATGTTGTGTTACGTGCCAACATGTCAACTTCGCCAGATGCAAGTGCCGTAAAGCGTGTTTTACCAGTTGTTGGTACAAACTTAACTTTGTCGCCGTCACCCAAGACAGCGGCAGCAACCGCGCGGCACACAGCCACGTCGAAGCCGTGGTATACGCCATTAGCGTCGGCAGCAGCAAAGCCAACCAAGCCAGTGGATACGCCACATTTTAGTTCGCCAGCAGCTTTGACATCGTCAAGCGTACTAGCGGCAGCAAATCCAGCAACTACAGATGCAGCGACTAGAGTGCCAGTAAATACAGATTTTTTCATGTTTACCTCTTCCTGATGGTCTGCCCCTTATGGGGCATTCTCCCGGCCATTTTTAAGCCAGTATTATAGAAACGGGGGAATCCCCAATTTCTGGTACTGCATTTGGTCAGTTGTTTTGATTAAGGTCAAGAGAGGAGTTATAGTTTCGTTAAGTAAATACCAGATTTTGTGTTTTATTTTGGATTTTTCACTATTTGTTATGCGTTATTTTAAGAGTGACAGAACAAATGCAGCACGTTCAAACGCTTGCTGGCGTGTTGATGCCAAAATTGTCGCATCTTCATCGGCACCCCATTCGGAAATTTGCCAATCTTCATCAATTCTTGAAGCCGCCCAGGCCCGGGGTGCATCAAGCTTTTCACACGCGGTTGCAAGGCCGATAACAAACGAGCCGGACAGGCTGATCAGATCGTAAACCGCCGCCAATTCAAAAGCCGTATAGGGTTTCAATAGTGCTGCACATTTGCCCAAAACCTCTGTCGGTTGGCGAATGGGCATCACACCGCTACCCACCTCTAGCGTTATACCATGCGTGGCCGCAAACCAGTCCAACAACGGTTGCCAGACCTGTTCCTGCTTATCCGCCAAACCCTTGGGCGCGGTTGCGCGGTAACACAAAAGATCGGTTGTGCCATATTCAGAAAGCATTCCGATGATCGGGTCTGATTGCACGACCACCTTATCTATTGCTGCATTAGCCAGTTTGGTCAGCGGCAGTTTTTCCGGATCAACCTTATCTTCCAACGAAGCCCATTCAGCGGCAATTTTTTCAGCAAAAGCCCGTGTGGGCACCTGCAAGGTAGATTTTGCAGGCGTCTTTACATCGCGCTCGTCCAGCAGAACCTTAAAGCCTGCATCACCTTCACAAACCGTGACCTCAGACCAGAAAACCTTTAAATCCCATTCAGCCATCAGCCGAACTCTGGATTGAACGGATCAGCTTCTGCCTGGCCTTCTTCCCAACCCAGAAAATCCCAAGTGCGTTTCATGTGGTTGGGCATATCGGCAGTAAAGTGCATCCGCTTGCCCGTAATCGGGTGATCAAAAGAAATTGAACGCGCGTGCAGGTGCAGCTTACGGCTAATCTCTCCGCCCAGTTGCGCCCCCCAACCTTCGCCGTCATTCGACTGGGTGTTGCCGCCATATTTGCCGTCGCCAATAATCGGATTGCCGATCTCGGCCATATGGGCGCGCAATTGGTGCGTGCGCCCGGTGATAGGGACTAGGGCCATCCAGCTTACGCGGCGACCCAGTTCATGAATAGTGGCGTAATCCGTGGTCGCCCGCTTTGCGCCCTTTGTCCCGTCAATATCCTTGGGATGCACACAAAACATTTTCTCACTGCCCTGCCCGCCGGCCTTGACCAGCCCAAAACGGATTGTGCCCAGTTTGGGGCGTGCAACACCTGCGACCGCGGCCCAGTAAATTTTGCGGGTATCGCGAGATTGAAAGGCTTTCGCCAAACCTTGCGCGGCTTTACCTGATCGTGCCAACAGCAAAACCCCCGATGTATCACGGTCAAGACGGTGAACCAGTTTTGGCTTGTTCTCATGCCCGAATTTCAAAGCTTCCGACAAGCCGTCCACATGCACGTTGGTTTTAGTGCCACCCTGCACTGCCAAACCCGCAGGTTTGTTCAACACAATGATGTCATCATCTTTATAGATCACACAATTCTGGATCATTGCCGCATCCGCATCAGACACCTGATAGTCCGCTTTGATATAATCCACAGCAGCTTCATCCGGCATTGGCGGCACCCGTACGGTTTGGCCTTCTTCCAAGCGCGTTGCAGGTTTCACGCGGCCCTTGTTGACCCGCAGATCACCTTTGCGGCACATCTTTTCAATGCGTATCTGGCTGACATGCGGGAACTGCTTGCGCAACCAGCGATCCAGCCGTTGCCCGTCACCATCATTGTCTACTTCGATCAGTTGAACTCTGCTCATACCCAAATACTCCGTGCAAAAAAGAAACCCGCAAACAGGGCGATAATTGATAGGCCAACCGAGCCAAACACATAACCCGCGGCCGCCGCCATCCTGCCCTTTTCAAGCAGGATCATCGCGTCCAGTGAAAACGATGAAAACGTGGTAAAACCGCCAAGGATGCCCACCATCACAAACGGGACCAGCACACTACCTTGCATACGTTCCATCAACAAGATCGCCATGATGCCCATGATGAAAGAACCCGCGACATTTACAATCATCGTCCCCATGGGGAAGCCCGACCCCAGAATGCGCATACTCGACAAAACCACGCCATAGCGCAGCATCGCCCCGATGGCGCCGCCCAGTGCAACAAGTCCAAATGTGTTTAACATGCCGTTAATTCCTAACATTCGCGCAGCCATACTGTGCTTATCACCAAGTTACGAGGTGTTATTTACTGCCCGCGTTCTTTTTAGCCCGTAACTTAGCAAAATAATCCAACCGCTTCTTAAACTCGCGTTCCTGCCCGCGTTCCACAGGAAAATAATACACCCCGCGCGGCATACCGTCCGGGAAATAGTTCTGCCCTGAAAACCCGTCTTTCTGATCGTGGTCATAGGCGTAGCCCGTACCATAGCCCTGATCTTTCATCATCTTGGTAGGCGCGTTCAATATATGTTTGGGGGGTGATTTTGACCCCGTTGCTTTGGCCTGTGCATAAGCCGCCTTATAGGCGGTATAGGCCGCGTTTGATTTCGGGGCCAAGGCCAGATAGATCACCGCTTGGGCCAAAGCCAGCTCCCCTTCGGGGCTGCCCAGCCGTTCATAGGTTTGCCAAGATTGCAAACAAACCGATTGCGCATTGGGATCGGCCAGCCCGATGTCTTCTACCGCCATACGCGTAATGCGCCGCGCCAGAAAACGCGGATCTTCACCGCCATCCAACATACGGGTGAACCAGTAAAGGGCTGCATCAGGATCAGAGCCGCGCACGGATTTATGCAGGGCCGAGATCAGGTTGTAATGCCCGTCCCCCGATTTATCATACTGTGCTGCACGACGTTGCAACCGCTTTGACAACTCATCCACATCAACGGGGGTTGTCACGTTCCAGCTGAAACATTGCTCAACCAGATTAAGCAAGCTGCGCCCGTCACCATCGGCCATTTCCAGCAAAGCTTCACGTGCGGGGGCCTTCAGCGGCAGTTTTTTTCCCAACTCGGCCTCTGCCCGTTGCGCCATCAATTCAAGGTCTTTTAATTCCAGCCGTTCCAGCACCAGTACTTGCGAGCGTGACAAAAGCGCCGAGTTCAATTCAAACGACGGGTTTTCCGTGGTGGCACCGACCAGAATAATGGTGCCGTCTTCCATAAACGGCAGGAACCCGTCCTGTTGTGATTTATTGAAACGGTGTATCTCGTCCACGAAAAGCAGGGTTTGTTTGCCGTTCATGCGGCGTAAACGGGCAGCTTCAAACACTTTTTTCAAATCCGCAATGCCCGAAAAGATCGCACTGATTTGCACGAATTTCATATCCGTGGAATTGGCCAGCAAACGGGCCAGTGTGGTTTTCCCCACCCCCGGCGGCCCCCAGAAAATAATTGAGGCCAGCGCGTTGGATGCAAGCATCACCGTCAGCGCACCTTTATCACCTATCAGGTGCTGTTGCCCGATCACCTGATCCAAAGATTTCGGGCGAATACGATCCGCCAGCGGAGTAATTTTTTCCGCGTCAGGGGGCGCGGCACCTATTGTGTCAAACAAATCAGCCATGCGCCGACTATCTCACAGCAACCCTGCGCTTGCAATCGTGATACTATTGATAGGCACCTGGCAGCCAAGTGATCTGGCAACGGTTTTCTTTGCCATCAATCTTAATTTCCGGCCCAACATTTTCAATATGCAAACCAATGCGTTTCATCCAGCGTTCCCAGTTTGGCGAGCCAATACCAATGGCGGCACGCACACCCAGTGTTTCACGGGTTTCAAGTAAAGCTTTCAACAGGCGCATTTGAACAACCGTCCGTTCACGCGCCTTTAGGTGGCTGGCCTTGAAAAACCGCGAAAACTCAAAGATATGCGGCTCAACAGGGGCATCTTCATAAAGCAGGTCTTTTGGAATTGTATCCAACAGCCCGCGCTGCGCGTCTTTGATCATATAGGAATAAACCCCGCATTTGGCAGTGGTTGGTGTCAGCCTGAAACCGCCCAGAACCCGCCCATCATCATGAATGGCAATCCAGCGGCTTTGCGGCGTGTCATATTGATCAAACTCCATGCCTTCATCTTCTGGCAAATCCCATTTGCGTTCGACAATAAAGCTTTCGTGGCGGGCGCGCAAAAGATCAGTGAATAGGCTACCATGATCATGGATATTGCTAAAAGATAGGGTTGTAGCTTGCATAGTATTGGCACCTTTAATTGTTCATTTGATATTTTTGGTACACATGAGCTAAGATCGTCAGCCCAACCTACTACAATAACTTATAATCCTTAGCTCTTTGAACCGCTTCCGCAGTTGTTTTAGCCATCAGGCGTGTTCGTGCTGATGACAGCCGCAATTTGAAAGCACTTTCAGATATGCCTAAAGTTGCAGCCGCTTCCGCGTACCTGTGGCCCGTGGCCACAAGTTTCAGGGCTTCACGTTGCGCCCCTGTCAGGCTTTCGGGCAGCTCGGCTTTGTTGTGCAAATTCGACACCAGATCTTGCGCCTGAAGTAATTCGTCTAAGGTAAATTCACGATCACCACGTGCGATCCCGACAATGGTGCGCGATGATATACGGCCATATGAAACCGTGGCCCCAAAGCGCAACCCAAATTCGGCCGCTTGTTTGATAATGCTGAAAGGGTCCGGGATCGGGCATTCGCTCCAACGGCAAACGCCTTGCTTGGCAAAAGCCCATGCGACCATCGGGTC
>JAESRV010000067.1 GCA_016764475.1 Amylibacter sp. | reverse complement strand
GTAAATCATCAACACCAATGGTTTGGTGGAGTTTAGCGGCCCGCCAGGGTCAAGCGTTGTCATGTTGAAGACATGATCGAAAATGCGCAGGAAACCGATGGAGGAAAACACCACCAGAAACACAATGGTCTGCTTGAGCAAGGGAATGGTGATTTCGAACAAAACCGTCCAGCTCGAAACACCATCAATGCGCGCGGCCTCATAATAAGTTTGTGGGATAGCGCGCAATCCGGCCATGAAAATGATGATCTGGAAGCCAAGCCCGGCCCATACGGCAGGGGCTAAAACGCTAGGCAATGCATTGGTCGTGGAGTTGAGAAACTCGATCTGCGGAATGCCAAAGCCAGCGATGAAATTATTGATTAGGCCAATGGGAACAGGCTGATAGAACCAGCGCCATACCCACGCCATGGCCACGGCGCTTGTCATGAATGGCAGGAAATACAGCGCCCTCAACAGGCCATGCATAAAGCGCACTTTATCGAGCTGAAACGCGATGAAGAATGCCATCACCAGGCTGATTGGCGTACCCAACAGCAGATAAACAAAGGTGTTTTTAAACACTTTCCAAAACACCTCATCGTGCCACAGCTTTTTGAAATTGTCCAAGCCTGTCCACGTGCGATCACTCAGCAAATTCCACTCTTGAAAGCTCAGAACAAAAGCGTTTGCAGTGGGGTAAAACCGGATGACGATATAGAAGACAAGCGGCAATGCGAGGAAGCTATAAGCCCACACAATGCGTTTTTGTCTGATGGTCAGTGCCTGATACATTTTCGAGAAGGTGCCGATTAAATGTGATTGGATTGTGCAGAGTTTGAATGCCGGGCAACCTTAAAGGATAAAGCCACCCGGCATTGGTTGATCAGGGAGAAACCTGATTACTTGTAGTACTCGTCCAGCAGTTTTTGCTCAGCTTCTGCTGCCTGAGCAATACTGTCGGCAACGGACTGACCTTCAAGATCTGTACGTTGAACCATATCCATCAGAATTTGGCGTTGGCCGCTTTCGTTGGCGAATTTGGTTGTGTGGGCATAGGCAAGCCCTTTGATGAACGGACCAAAAACCGGATCATTGGCATTTTTTTCAGTCAGAGCCGCTGATGGTTTTGCTGGCAGTTCGCCAACCGTATCCAGCCAAATCTGCATGGCTTCATCGCTGGTGACGTATTTCATGAACTTGACCGCCGCATCAAACTTCTCGCCCTGGGCTTTGGACGTGATGCCATTGACCCAATAGGAGGAGTAGTTGGATTGCAGGCCATCTGGGCCTGCTGGCAATTCTGCCACGCCCCATTTGAGGCCACGGATCTTTTTCAGCGAACCAATGCGGAAGGAGCCATCAATATGCATGCCCGCGCGGCCAGCCTTAAAGGCAGCCTGCGGCTCATCCATGAAGTTCGTGGCTGTTACTTTGTGGTTCTTTTCCAGGCCGGTGTAGAATTCCAGCGCTTTCTTGCCGGAATCGCTATTGTAATTCACCGTTTTGTAATCGCCGGTATATGGATCGCCGCCAAACTGGCGCACCAGAACTTCGCGGAACCAATGGTGATCCTGCGCGGTCATGCCAACGGTAATGCCAACCTGTGTCAGATTACCAGCACCATCATGCTTGGCGATTTTCTTGGCGATTTCCACCAGCTCATCAAGATTTGCCGGAGGTCCCTCGACACCAGCTTCTTCGAACAAGCGCTTGTTGTAAAACAGCGCTAAAGAGCGCACGGCGGTTGGCAGAGCCATATAATTGTCGCCGCGCCGCATGGCACTCACCATGGGGAAAAACTGAGCTTCAATTTCCGCAGGCGGGAATTCACTGGCTGGCAGTGGCTGAATGAGTTTTGCATCGACATAATCGTTGAGCCAGCCATAGAATAGCTGAACCACATCTGGGCCTTCACCAGCAGGAATGGCAGCGGCTACCTTGGTACGGTAATCGGCATAAGGAAAATGCGACATCTTGACGGTAATGTCCGGATTGGCTTTTTCAAAATTGCCAATCAACGTTTCCATCGCGGTCACGCGCGCATCATAGAAATACTGCCAATATTCAATTTCGACGGCGGATACGCTGGTTGCGCCCGTTGTCATCAACGCTGCTGTGGCAGCGCCCAATATGTATTTACGTAATGTTTTCATTGTTATCTCCCATATTTTCCTGAACAGATTTCCGTAAGTCAACTAAGCATTAAGTCAATTCAGTTGAACACTCAAGTGTTTTGACTTATTAGTCGCAGCTATGAAATTAGATAACAGCCGCCCGATCATCGGATCGAATGCGGAACGCACCAAAGACCACAATCGAAAAGCAGTGCTCGGGCTGGTAAAACACCACCAACCCGTGGGGCGTGCCGAGCTTGCGCGGTTGTCTGGCTTATCAACGCAAGCGGTGAGCAACATCATTTCCGAGTTGGAAAGCACCGGCTATTTGGTAGAGGCCGGTCGCAAGATTGTGGGCCGCGGACTGCCCAGCATTCAATATACGTTGAAGCGCGATGGTGGGTATGGGCTTGGCATTGAGATCCGCCCCAATGCGATGTTTGCCGCGCTGACAAACCTTGCGGGCGAGCCATGCTATAGCAAACGGGTGTCGATTTCTGATTGCAGCCCCAAAAACGCCAGTAAGATTGCCGCCCAGCTGATGGATGACGCGCTGGCGCATACCGGCATCAAACACGATCAGCTGCTTGGTGCTGGTGTGGTGTTGCCCGGCCCGTTTGGCGATGTTGGTCTTTCCGGCGTTGGCGACACCACCCTTACCGGATGGGATGACACAAACCCCAAAAAGCTGTTTGCCGAGGCGTTAAACCTGCCCATTATTGTGGAAAATGATGCCACTGCGGCAGCACTGGCGGAGAATGTGGGCGGGGAAGCCAAATTTCTGCATTCCTATTGCTTTGTCTATTTCGGCACCGGGCTTGGGCTTGGTATTGTGGTGGATGGCAAGGCGGTGCGCGGTGCCAATGGCAATGCGGGCGAGCTTGGCCACATCGTTGTGCAGCCCGGCGGCAAACCATGCGCTTGCGGCAATTTGGGGTGTCTTGAAACCTATGTCAGCCGCCTGTCGGTCAAAGCACATATGGCGCTGTTCGGCATTACAGTTGGCAATGTTGATGATCTGGAAAAGCTGTTTAACGACAAGCACCCTGCCCTGATGGATTGGCTGTCGGCGGCGGTAAACCCGTTGGCGCAAGGCATCAGCATGATTGAAAACCTGTTTGATCCGCAAACCATCATCATTGGCGGCGCGATGCCGGACAGCATTTTAGAATATCTCATTTCATCCCTATCGCTGACCCAAGCGTCGATCGCCAATATCAAACACCGCGATATCCCGCGTGTTCAAAAAGGCACTTCGGGGCGTATGACGGCCGCTTTTGGCGGCGCTGCGCTTATCGTCCATAACGCCTTTACACCCGGCTTCGCACCCAATCGTTGATCCAAAAATTGAAAGGACCTGAGATGCCCGTTTCAGAGTCAAAACGCATCCAGCATTGCAATGGATATTCTGGTATTGTCCACATTTGCATGGATGAAATGGCAGTCAGACCCGATGATTGTTGGAAGGAACGGCACTGGCGCATTGGCGAAAACCTTTGCTTTCAGTGCTACGCCGGCAATGGCCATAGGCCGAACCGTTCCCCAAGGGGAAATCAGCAGTGGAATGTTAAAGCAAATAATCGATCAGGAGCGTTCAAATGGGCCTTTTGATGATTGTTGACCGTATGATTACCTTAAACAGGTCGTTGTATCGAACAATCACACTAACGCTGAAGTCTTAATTTGCTAACTTATCAACTACCAGCCCCTCTAAGTGCAACGCCTGCTTTTTTCAATGCTGAATACACCTTTTTGTCAACGTTGTATGAATCCGCCCTGTAATTGGGGCGGCCTTTGGCAGTCACCCATGCTGTCCGGTACACAAGATATATCGGCACTGGTGTCTTCAGATTGACACGAACTTCTTTGCCCGCAGCCAGCAACCCATCAAAAAGTTTTTTGGGATTGGAAGACTGTTTAGCCAGCAGTGTATATGCCAGTTCCAACGGCTTTTGTACGCGCACACAACCATGGCTGAACGTGCGTATATCCCTGCCGAACAGGCTTTTGGAAGGGGTGTCATGCAGATAAATAGCGTGTTTGTTGGGGAAAAGAAACTTCACCCTTCCCAAGGCATTACCATTACTGGGAGGTTGCCTCATGCTGAATGGAAAGTTGTTTTTACTGTACTTGGAAAAATCGATATTCATCGGGTTGACGCGATTACCCGCGGTATCCCGTATTTCAATACCTTGACGGCTTAAGGCGTTAGCATTCTTTTTCAACAGGGGTAAGTATTCTCCGCCCGCGATTGAACCGGGAATAAACCATGACGGGTTGATCACCATATGGGTCATAGAATCCTCAAACTCCGGTGTCCGCCACCGGCCGGCTTTACCAACAACCACGCGCGTCTCCAGCGTTGGCTTGCCGTTGTCAAATACAGTGGCCTTAAAATCGGCCTCATTGACCATAATGTGCCGCTTGCCAAGGGGCTTATTCAACCACCGCAGCCGCTCAAGACCTATGACAATCTGCATCAAACGTTCTTTTGCAGAAACATTAACTGCGGCAAGCGTAATACCACCCGCATTACCGTCAGCATTCAATCCGTGATCTACCTGGAACACTTGTACAGCTTTCACTAAAGAGGCGTTATACTCGGTTGAGGATCCCAGATTGCCATAACCCATAGCGGTCAAACGGCGGCGTAACGCAGCTACCGCTGGCCCGCTTTGCCCTGGCTTCAGTTTTCTTGCTTTTACAGTCGCGCCCCAACCGTTTCTGCCAACAATTTTTTCCATCCTGTTTTTTTCTTTCAACAGGCGCCCATAGTCAGGGTGTTTTGGCGGTAGTGATTTGAAAAATGCGTCAGGAGAACCTTTGGAAAATGACGCAAGCAAAGATCCGCGATTACGCCGGGGCGGCTGTAGAGTCATGTTTTTATCAATTCGCCGAGGTTCAAGTATGCCTGATTGGATGTCGCGTGCGTACTGAAGAAACCGCTTAGTGGTTTCCACTTCCAGCAGGCCACGGGCTTTGGCAGACTTGGCTGATCTAAAATCACGCTTCAACTGGCCTGCATCATAACGGCCGGTTGGAAGCCCATGATCGGATGCTTTATTGGCAGCTGCAATAAAGGCCTGGCGCCGCTTACGATCCCGATTGCCTGTCCAGATCGGCTTATAGTCCCTTGCCTGATAAAATGCAGCGATGTCTTTGTCTTTTGCTGCGGCTTGTGCAACCGCTTGTTTAAACGCTGTACTTTGGGCAAAAACCGGCAACCCTGTAATGATCAGGAAAGACCCTAGAATTAACGTGAGGAACGCAAAACTTCTAAAGTGTTTGCCTAATTTCCATCGTCTCGATTTTGCAAAAAATCCAATGCGATCTAACAATGGGTTCCCGAACAGGATATTAACGGATTTCGTATACATTTTTTAACCTCTTTTAAATTACTGATTATTATAACCATTTGGGCTATAGCCAACGTTAAGGCCGAGGTGGTTTTAAATATTGCAGCAAAGAAACTTGTGTTCTGAGAGGTGAAAATAGAATGCCTTCAATTGAATGATTATTATTCAAAAACAACGCAAATTTGGAAATAAAAATTCCGAATGCCTGGCATGAGTGTTCTAGGTTTTTACCACACTCAAACTTTTCGCCATACGCATAGGGTGTATTATCTTTAGATTGCCGAACAACAGGATTATCATACCCAATAGCATAATGCCCTATTTCTGAAATACCACTATATCCTCCGCTTTTTGCGTAGGTCATACTTGATGGTAAGAAGGCAATAATTGTTGTGAATGCAATGATGATTAAGGCTTTCATATCCATACGATATAACATCTAAGTGGCCATGAATAGTCACTATTTATTTAGGGCCTGTTGACATTCACTGGTTCGCATCAGTTTGCCCCAGTTTCGTGTCTCGCCATGAATTAAAGCACAGGAATATCTGGATATTTCAAGCTTTAATGAAGCCGTGAGGCGCGAAACTGGGGCAAACCCGAAGGGCGGGGCGTATTTTGTCCACAATTCCCCCAATAATCTGCGATGTAACAATAGTACACCGTGCGATCATTGGAAAAATTCTAAACAAAATACACCTCCGCTGATGATAACCAGTGAATGTCAACAGGCCCTAGTGCAAGAGATGCAGGACAGTGTGTAATCAATTTGAGTTGACAACCGCTTATCAAAATGGCGCATAAGGTCATCACGCTCACTCAAGGATTTTGCCAAAGCAGCCCGAAACCCGGAGCCACCTTAGGGTCAGGACCTAGATTTTACTTTCAAAAAGGGTGTCAATAATGGGGCAATCAGGAACTTCGCCTTTACTACATTCAGACACCATTGATGCCAGTGTTTTTTCTAGCTTTTTCAGGTTCTTTATTTTTTCTCTGACCGATCCAAGGTGGACATCCGTCAATCTATGGATTTCCCCGCATGTAAAACCTTTACCATCAACCAGTTCAAGCAATGCTCTGATCTCGGCAATGCTGAAACCTAATTCACGACTGCTTTTTATAAAGAACAGCCGTTTTAGCTGATCTTCGTTATATTGCCGATTGCCCCCGGCTGTGCGGGCTGGTTTCGGCATAAGTTTAATCCGTTCATAATACCGTATTGTCTCGATATTCACGCCCGTCCGCTTTGACATCACACCAATGGGATAGCCTCGCGCTTTTGTGATATTAAGCATAAAATACCTCTTGTATCTGTAGTTACTACAGACTGTATCATTACGGGAATCAACGCAAGAAAAGGTTTTTAACCCAATGACACTAWCYGAYAATACGCTTGTTGATGCGCGTGAAAGATCAAAAGATACAAGTGATCGTGTCGCAACARCGGGCARCCTGTTGGRTGCCTTGACGATATCGTCCGTARACAGTGTTCAGATTGTTGATGGTGGCTATGATGCCSTAGCATGTGAAARTTATCAGMAATATARCAACAGCAACCTATTGAATAYRAAAGAAARAACRTGRAATGAATGATAAAAAACTATTGCGCAGGGGCCTGATCGGCTCTGTTATCGCAGCTTTATGCTGTTTTACCCCGCTATTGGTGTTGGTGTTTGCAGGTGTTGGACTGTCGGCCTTTATCGGCTGGCTGGATTATGCATTGTTCCCGCTGTTGTTTGCATCTTTAGCCATTGTCGCATATCAGCAACCAATCACTCGTGCTGAAATTGAAGCGATTCGAACTGTCGATTGTAGTTATTCTATTCGAAGTCTACTTGATCGAAGTTTGATTAAAATCACTGGTCGATCTGATGTTCCAGGAAGACCTATGTTATACGGCACAACAAAATATTTTTTAGAAATTTTCAGTTTAAAAAAATTAGATGATCTTCCTCGTTTAGAGGATTTTGGTTTGGAGCAGATAGAAGAGGCTCAGGAA
>JAESRV010000088.1 GCA_016764475.1 Amylibacter sp. | reverse complement strand
AATTAACGTAATGCCATCAACTGCGAAAATATTCATGACTGGTCGCTCCCAAGCGGTTCGTTTGCCTAAAGAGTTTCGCTTTGAGGGTAAACAGGTTCGGATCCGCCGGGAAGGGAACGCCGTTGTGCTGGAACCTCTATCGTCAGATTGGGCTTGGCTTGACGCAATCGAAAGACCATTGGACGCTGACTTTCTGGAAGGCGTATCGGATCGGCCAAAAGAGCAGCAGGGTCGCCCTGATCTGGATTTCTTCAAGTGAAGTTCTTGCTTGATACCAATGCAATCATTGGGGTCTTGAAGGGGAACGAGGGGCTAATTGCCAAACTCAAGCAATATCAGCCTGTTGATTTTGGCATGTCGTTGATTGTTTTCCATGAACTTTCTTTCGGTGCTTACAACAGCCAGCGCGTTGATCAGAATTTGCAGGTTGTGGAATCGCTGCAGTTTGATGTTCTGGAGTTTTCAAAATCGGATGCGCAGGCAGCAGGGAAAATACGTGCAGCCCTCAAAAAGCAGGGTACCCTGATCGGGCCGTATGATGTGTTGATCGCCGGTCAGGCCGTTGCCAGGTCCCTCATCCTGGTGACCAATAATATGAAAGAATTTAAGCGTGTTCAGGGGTTAAATATTGAGGACTGGCTTTCCTAGTCAATCTCTTCTGAATTTCAACTATAGAACAAGATTGCTTTCATTGACTGCTATTGATCATTGGCATATATTGCCAATAAGGAGTATGCAGTCATGGTTACACGTAATATCGTTCTTACGGACACACAAGACCAGCTGGTTCAGGCACTCGTTTCATCTGGTCGTTACCAGAATGCGAGTGAAGCTCTAAGAGCTGGTCTTCGATTGTTGGAACAGGAAGAGGCCGGTTTGATGCACATCAGGGAGGGGCTGCGTGAAGGTCTTGCGCAAGCTGAGCGAGGCGATTTTGCTAAGGGTTCTGGCAAAGAAGCCATTCGGCGGGCATTCGCACATGCACGCACCAAACATTGAAGCTATCTTTTCGTCTAACGCGCCGTGCGGAGACCAGCCTAGTCGACATTGCTCTTTGGACAATTGAAACGTTTGGGCAGCATCAAGCGGACGTATACGGGACAGAACTTATTGCTCGGTGTGAAGCGATTGCACGCGGAGAGGTTGCAAGCCGAAGTTGTTCGGTTCTTATAGATAAAGCTAACAATCTGCGTTATGCGAGGGCGGGGGAGCATTTCGTCGTGTATCTTGATCATACAAATGAAGTCATTATCGTTGATATTCTACATTCTCGCAGTGATTTACCGCGCCATATTTCGGCTTTGTCATCTGTTCAAAACGAAAAAACTTAAGCCGAGGGATTTAAAGCTTATTTACAGCCCTGCGGCTTTGGTTAGATTCACCCTGAACATGTCGCGGTTTCGTTGATACCGTCGCGTAGAGAATGACCTGAATACAAAGCAAGGCGTTCTTTTTTCGAGGCTCAAGATGTATGCTGGTGCGTTTACTGGAAGAATAAGCGGTTTTGCGAACTACAATCTGAGAAGTAAAATTTTGACATTTGGCAATCTTTGCCATAAATTCGGATCAGGAGGCCCAAAATGGCAACAATGAACGTATCTCTTCCAGAGCAAATGAAATCTTGGGTAGAACAACAATCCGACGGCGGCCGTTTTGCCAATTCCAGCGATTACGTGCGGGATTTGATCCGGCGGGATCAGGAACGAGGCGTAGTCATTGCCGAACTTCAAGCGGCAATTGATGCGGGCTTGAACTCTGGTCCGGCTGTACCGTTTGATCCGGATGCCTTCAAACAGAAGATGCACCAAACGCGTGGCTGACAGACAAAGGCACTTTATTCTTCCGCTTGCCGAACAGGATATTGCAGATATCTGGGTTAATGGCGCTGACCGCTGGGGTCTAGATCAGGCGGATCGCTATTTCGACGCAATGGTGAAGCTGTTTAACCTGTTGAGCGAGCAGCCAGAGATCGCTCGCTTGCGGGACGAGTTCAGCCCACCGGTTCGCATTCATCCTTACGGTTCACACGTTGTTGTTTATAAAACAGTGGAGACCGGGATTGCCATCATCCGAGTGTTGCATAACCGGCGAAACATCTTGGCACTGTTCGGTAAATAGCAGGTCAGATTGTGGGGCAGGGGGCTATAACCCCGCTGCCTTCGTCAGGTTCACCCTAAACCTGTCGCGGTTCCTTTGATACCGCCGCGTCATTTCAGGCGAGGCGTGGCCAAGTTGCTTCTGGATATAGCGTTCATCCACATTTGCGCTGGTGGCGAGGCCTGCGCGTAAAGAATGGCCCGAATACAAAGCAAGGCGTTCCTGCTCAGGCAGATCGGCGCGGATGCCGGCGGCCAACACAGTTTTCTTGATCAACCGCGCCACATGCTTATCGGATAGGCGATCTCCGGTGGCTTTACGATCATCGCGGGTGATGCGTTGGAACAGGGGGCCAAAATTGATTTTGGCGTAATGCAGGTATTGCTCAAGAGCATGCACCGGACAAGTGGCGTCAGAAGAGCCACGGCCGATCTCAACCTCACGCCAGCCAGTTTTGCCACGCAATGTCAGGATCAGACCCTGTTCCTCGATTGCAATCCAACCCTTACCATCTTCGGTATCATCGCGACCCAGATCAAGACTGACGCTCTCCGAGCGTCGCAATCCCCCCGCATACCCCACCAACAGAATGGCACGATCCCGCATATCGCGCAGGCCGTAATCCAGCGTGTCGATCATATCAAGGATGTCATCGGCCAGGATGGCTTCTTTCTGCACCGGAGGGCGGGCGTGTTTGCGCTTTATGCCTGCCAGCACTGTGGCGATATGGCGATCCTTGCGATTAAGCTGGAAGCCGCGTTGCTGGTAATGCCAGGCAAGACCCGAGAGGCGGCGTTCGATGGTAGCAACAGTCAGCGACGGCGCAGGCGGGGTAGGGGAGGCGCATTCTGCGATATACAGGCCGATCAGTTGTGGGTCGGGGCAGGGGTCTCCGCTCAACGGCTCTGTTCCGCGTCTTCTACACCAACTAGAGAAATGCGCCCAGTCGGCTTTGTAGGCGGCGTTGGTATTTTCGGCGGTGGCGTGGCGGGCATAATCTTTGGCTGTATCGACCAATCTGTCGAGGGCGCCGGAACCTGCAAGGTTAGGAACCTTAAAGCTGTCACCGCCGTGCGGGTCTCTCTCGTCGCCCGGGTTGGATAAGGGCGCGATCGTTGGTTCTGCGGGCGATTTCTGGTTTGTTTCTGACTGTCGTTCTTGCTTCATAACTGGACTCTAAGCCATTGAATAGTTTCATTACTGGGTCACGGTTCATAGGTGGATTATAGCCAAATCGGTGGATTCTTGATAGTAGTTTGTTGAATAAGTTATGAACCGGAGGTTTTGGCGATGGATCGGCCCGACAGAGATGCCCTTGATGACGCCACCTGGGACGAGGCAGTTGAGAGGGAGGTCGTCATCCGTAAGCTCTTGGTTGGCGATCGAATGGAGCGCGGCGATTTCTATCGTGCCTGTCGTGACCTTGGTGTAAAACGGAGCCGCCTTTATGAACTGATACGGGCATACAAAGCGCACCCGGTAACCAGCTCGCTGGTGGTTCAGCCCGCCGGTATGAAGAATGGCTCCCGCCGATTGCCGCAGGAAACCGATGCCGTCATCACTGAGGTTATCAATACGGTTTTCAAGTCACGGCAAAAGCCCAATATTACGGGCCTCCACAAGGAGATCCGTAGGCTGTGTCTCTTGCGTAATTTGCATGTTCCCTCGTGGTATGTTGTTCGAAGCCGTATTGAAGAATTAGATCCGGCCGAATTAGCGGCAGCACGCGAAGGCGCAAAAGCGGTGCGTGATCTCTACCGCCCGGTCCCGGGGCAATATCGCGCCGAGCGCGCTTTTGAAGTGGTTCAGATTGATCACACACTGGTCGATGTCATTGTTGTTGACCGTCAGTCCCGCCAGCCTCTGCAAAGGCCATGGCTGACATTGGCCATCGATGTTGCTAGTCGCATGGTTGCCGGGTTTTACCTGACGCTGGAGCCCCCTTCAGTGCTTACGGTTTCTCTTGCAATTCAGCATTTGGTCTTGCCGAAGAAAGATTGGCTCTCTGACCTTGATATCAAGGTGGACTGGCCCGCGGCGGGGCTTCCAGAGACCATTCATATCGACAACGCAAAGGAATTCCGTTCGCGCGCGCTCAAACGCGGGGCAGAGGAGCACGGAATAGCCCTCAAGCATCGGCCGGTTGCTGTCCCGCATTATGGTGGTCATATTGAACGGCTGATCGGCACGATGATGGGTGCTGTGCATCTATTGCCGGGAACGACGTTCAGCAACATTCAGGATCGTGGTGATTACGATTCCGCAGCACATGCGTCGATGACGCTGGATGAGCTGGAACGTTGGATGGCCCTGGAAATCTTCCGTTATCATTCAGACATACATCGCACGCTTGCAATACCACCGTTTGCTGCATGGCAGGACGCCCTTGCGCGGCGCACTACCCCCTTACGCCAGCCGCATGATCCGGCAAGTTTCAGGATCGATTTTCTGCCCAGTGTCGAACGGATGGTGCGTCGGGACGGTATTCATCTATTCGGGTTACGCTACTGGGATGATATTTTGAGTGTCTGGGCTGGYCGTCATGGGCGGCAGTTGCGGGTGTCTTATGATCCACGCGATCTGTCGACCGTGTATGTGCGCGGCCCMGATGGCACACGCTTCCCTGTGCGGTTTGCTGATTTGCGGCACCCACCAATTACGCTCACAGAGCATCGCCGGGCTCAAAGGCTTCTCAAGGAGCGAGGTCTGGAACTTGTGGATGAGGAGCTCATTTTTCAGACGATAGAACAGCAGCGGGCCATGGTTGATGTTGCAATGGCCAAGACACGGGAGGCGCGGCGTATGGGTGAACGGCGTGATMGGGCACTATCGGGAAATATGGCTGAACGAGAATTCTATCAAGTCGAAGAAATCGATGCTGAGGATTGTGATGACGCCAAAATTCTGGATTTACCGTATTACGAAGTGGAGGAATGGTCATGAGTGAAGTTCAAAAGTTTTCGCATCTCGACCCTGCATATCAACGCTACGCAGGGCTTTCTGAYGARGAGCGCATTGCCTGGATYAAGGCTGACCGCTGGATTGGCTTTGCTCAGACTGGAGCAGCGCTCAAACGTTTAGATGCCCTGCTTGCATATCCGCCTCGAGATCGAATGCCCTGCCTGCTGATCTATGGCGATACAGGAATGGGCAAGACCAAGATCGTCCGCAAATTCGAGCGGTCCCATCCGGCAACGTTCTGTCAGGCCACCGGGGTCACGCATTACCCAGTGGTGGTTGCACAGGTGCCATCAGAGCCTATTGAACGYGAYCTCTAYCGYGAATTGTTAGCYRSCATGGGTGCSCCCGCCCTTTCTGGCGGCACGCTGGCGCGCGAAAAGGATGTCTGCCGGTCTTTGTTGCGGACCGTTGGTGTTCGCATGATCATTCTTGATGAGGTGAATGGCATGCTGGCTGGGACCTTTCGGCAGCAGCGAATTTTTCTCAATGCAATTCGGTTTCTGGCCAATGATTTGCGCGTTCCGCTTGTCTGTGCCGGAACCGACCTTGCACGGCAAGCGTTGTTGACGGATGCGCAATTGGCGGAACGCTTCGAGGCATTTCACCTTAAGCCTTGGAGAAACAACACTGCCTTTGCTGGGCTCTTGAAAAGCCTCGGTCACATTCTGCCGCTTCGTGAGCCTTCCGACCTGGTAAGCGCCAAAGTTCGGGCGCGCATTTTTATGCTGACCTCAGGTGTCACAGCGCGGATATTTCGGCTGATCGAGACGGCAGCAGAAGAGGCCGTCCTTTCGGGTAAGGAGCGAATTGATCTTGATAGCTTCGGGGATAATCTCATGCTGCCGCTGGTCTCGATGACCCAGGCCTCACGTCGCCGCACAGGGCGAGCGATGCCACAACCGGCCCCACAATGAGGAAGACGGCGCGGCTTCCGGTCGCGCCGCGCCCGTTTCGAGATGAATTGTTATCCTCCTGGGTTGCGCGCGTTGCTTGCCGGTATGGGCTTGAAACGCGGGATTTGGCACAGTGTTTGACCGAGCGTGGGAGGGGTGAACGATCACGGTTCGACGACACCGCTCCAGACCTGGGCCAGATCAGACTGTGGGCACGGGCCTGCAGAATAGATCCCATGCGGCTACAACGCTTGTCCTTGACCCATCGTCACCCAAAGCACACGCGGTTGTGGTTTCTGGAACGCGCAGGGCATCCGATGCCGGTCTGCTTCGCCTGCTTTGATGCTGATTGCATGGCTGGTTGCGATAGCTACATAAGGGCGGACTGGAGTCTGGCAGAATACTTTGTTTGCCCGGTGCATAGACAGATGCTGCGCGATCGCTGCCCATTCTGCGAGCGCCACTTATACATTTCGTTCCGGATGCGAGACGGCCATGCGCGCCCATTTTGTAGAAAATGCAATGGCCAACTCACCAGCAGGGGAGGGGGCCACGCGGCGCGTATGGATGCAGAAATTGCTGATTCAGCCTTCGCAGCTCAACGACAGGCTGGTAAAGTAATAGCCGGTGATCCTGTTTCGCGGACACGTTTGGAAAGCCGGATTGCAACCTTATGGGCGCCGCTTGACCGCCCGGGCGCTGCACGTCCGATCTTTGCTCTGTGGTTCAATCAGGCAGGATGGTGCTGTCCGTCCGAGCTTCGGGTGGCTGTTGGCAACCATGCCGCTCTTCGCCAGTTGCCGGTGCGATGGCGCGCTTTGACACTTGTGGTATTACAGGATTTATTTGGGTCCAGCCTCAGTATCGATGCGGTTATGCCAGAAGCTGCTCGCAATCTGTTCCGACGGGCAGCACCGCGGCCGGTGCGTGGCCCTGTATCCTTTCAAATGAAATGCAGGGCTGCTAATGTACAAAGGAGCGGTAAGGTTACGACCCCCGGTGAAGGCAAAAAAGTGAGTCCAGAGATTGAGCAAGTGATCCGTCCACCCATTAAACGTGAATTTGCGCGACGAGAGGGCTGTTTTGCTGGCTGTCCACCTATTAAACAAGAATGACACTGACATATCTGTCGGCTACACTATAAACGTCCGATAATGCAAACTTATTGGACATAAAAGAAACACCCAAAGCGAGGCGGTTATATTGCTATTTACTGGCAGTAACCGCCGTGGCGTGGTAGGTGCTTGGCATGAGAAAACCTATCATGCTACCGGACACCGACCCAACATACCTACCACCCTTGCCGTCCTGGGTCACCATCGGGCGCGGTGAAACCTTTGAATCTGTGTCGTTTTTATCCGGAGCATCCTTAGCGATGCTGCATATGATGTTGGCGGATCCGGTAAATATCCTACCTGCAGAATTACTGCGCACCCGCTTGGCGCTGCGCGCGGCCGAGGTCTGTCTCAAACTTGAAGGCCGTCGCGACAGTGAAGCTGAAATCCGCGATGCCTATTATTTGGCGGGGGGCGGGGCCAATGCGATTGGTGCGACTGGCCCGGACAGTGCGATGGGACCCGCAGGCGAGATGTATGTCAGATGGCGCAAGCTGTCGGCGATTGGGTTGAAACGGGCGGACTGGTTGGTGCGGCTCAGATCATCTGTGCCGGAACAGGTCGCA
>JAESRV010000134.1 GCA_016764475.1 Amylibacter sp. | reverse complement strand
CGATGGTTTTTGCAATGGCGAACTCAAAGCCTAGGGTGCTTGAGGTGATCAAAAACATCGATGGGTCCATGATCGGTGAGGCGAGCCAAAATGCCATGACTGCGGATAAAGGTGTGCCCATCGCCAGCAACGCGGCGACAAAGGGGATGACTTCGCATGAACAAAACGGCAGCAGGCCACCGACCATAGAAGCCATAAAGATCATGCGTATTTCATTGCCTTTGAAGGCCTCGGATACGATGGATTCCGCCCCCGTGGCGCGCAGGTAAGCGATGGTCAGAACCGCGAATGAAATGAACACGCCGGTGCTTAGAATGCTTTGCACGGTAAATTGCAGGGTAGGGATCAGATCAGCAGGGGTCAGTATTGCCACAAGGGCCAGAATTCCGGCCATTGTCAGCCAGACCTTATCAAGCCTGAACCAAGCGCGTTTCCCGTGTGAGTGTGTCGATATATCAGTCATGGTCATGACCTTCATCAGTGTCAGCACAACAGTTGCGCAACAGGAAGCTGGATAGGGTCTCGGCCATGTCATAGGCCACAGCTGCACATATAATTGAGCGGCCTTGTTTGGCTTGAATGACCAAACCTGCGGCAGTTAAAAACTTCAAATGATGCGTCAAGGTGGAGCCCATCACCCCTGATCGTTCACCAAGCTCCCCCATCGGCAACCCGTCGGGGCCTGCACGCACAAGCGTTTGCAACACGCCAAGGCGTTGTTCAGAGCCTAATGCGGCAAAGGCTGTAGCGGCTTGTTCAAGCGATAGGGCGGTGTTTTCGAATCTTTCCATATTTCGATGATTGTAGAAATATAGAAATAAAGCAAGTATTATTTCGATGCATGCCTAAATAAAAGGGGCCGCAGCGCTTATTGATACGCGTTTACTTAAAAGTTCAATTTTTCTTCACAATACCCTTTGGGGCTGTCCTAGATACCTAGTTCAAATATCTTCTAACCCATTGTCTTAGCTGCAATAACTGCACTGCTGGGTCACTGTTGTTAAATCTCCACTCACATTCCTTCAAGAATAGCCCAAAATGCTCCTTTGGGATACCGTTGAATTTACGCATATGGCGTTTGGCTTGGTTCCAGAAATTCTCAATACCATTGATGTGATTGTGGCGGTCAGCGAAGAGCTTGGAATGGTTGATCCTAAAGTGGTGAAAGTCCGGCACATCCAGCACGTTGTAGCCACGCCAGCAGTCCGCTGCCTGACAGGGCATGTTTACATGCACGAGAAAGGGAATAGACGATACTGTCCGGGATCACCTTGCGCTTGATGATCGGGATCAATGTGGCACCTGAAGCGTCCGGAATGATCTTGGTGTAAACCTTCCCGCCCCTTTTTAATAAGCCAAATACGGGTATTTTACCCGCCGCACCCCGTCCCGCTGCACGATAGGGCATTGTAAATGCCCGTAAGTGGCGTTTGCCTTTACGTTTCCCACCAAAGTAGCTCTCGTCCACCTCGACCTCACCGCCAAACATAGTCTCGCTCTCGGTTTCCAATTCATAGGCGATGATCTCGCGCAGACGCAGGAAATAATAGGCGGCTGTATTGCGGTGAACCCCACACAAGCTGGCCGCGGTTCGCGCCCTGGTTCCGGCAACAAAATGCTCAATCAATCGATCTTGTTTATATTTGCTTAGACGACTCTTTCTCATACTTCCCATGATAACCTCAAAGTTGGTTATCTAGGACAGCCCCTAAATCTATACGGCACACAGATAGGCTAGGTGCCCATAGTTTAATTAAATCACTGAAATTTTGCCCATAATGGAATGTCACTAAAGAACCTTGATCATCAATTGGATTGCCGTGATATTCAGGTGTGCATAAATGCTCTACACCATCTTGAAAATAAATCGCTTTGCGTTCTGTTGCACTAAGATCTTTGTAAATAGGTGTCGTAAAAATAGAGAGCCCGGCTGGTGCAAGTGTTCTGGCAATTTCTTTAAAGCATTGGTTCGGGCGGTTTACGTGTTCCAAAACATCTAAATGGCAATGCAGATCAATGCTGCCATCCTTAAAGGTTAGTGCTTCCATATCCTCTGATTGAAACCCGTTCTTACTTTTGCCCCGTGCAATATCAGGATAAAAATGCGATCCGATGTAACGCTTACACTCTTGCTGAAGTCTTAACGAAACCCTGCGCGGGCCAGGCGAGCCCTCATGCAGCCGCGCAGATTTCCATTCAGGGTAAAACCGTGTCAGGGCCCAGAAAAAAGCGCGTTCGCGCGGTAAAGAGCCACATGATTGGCATAAAAGATGATCCCTAAACCACTCATCTGGGCTATGAAATTCTGTATTTTGTTCGCATACGGCACACCAACCTTTGAATATATTCATAATTTGCCCTTTAATACTTCCAAATATGCCGAACCATACTGCTCACTGGGCTCCAACATAGCTTTTTCTGCCCATTCATTCCATGCATTGATGAACAGTTCCTGTCGATAAGATGTTTCAAGCCGTTGTTCTAAAACAGCCCGATACCATTTTTTAAACGTGGCAGGATTGGCGCCATATGCAATATGGCCAGCAAGACCGCGCCGCGCCGTATTATCCCACGAAGGCATAATACCTGCGATGGCAGTATCTGGCAGTGCTGTAATATAATCTTCTGACAAGCTATTTTTGATCACAGCATTGTAGTCATATATCAAACCTGTAAAACCCCGCGCAGGATCCATGCCAAACTTATTACCATCAGGCCCGCCAATTAAATAGTCATCCAAAGTTACCAGCCCATGGGGTGGCATCTCAACCCAGAAATCAAACAGATCGGGGTCAACAGGGCTTTCCCCTTCGATGTGAAACAGCACAGCACCCAGCTCTACATCCCCAACGCCTAATGCATGCCATTGCGCACGCAACCGTTTCACGCTGGCAGCAGGATCTGGCATGTCATCCGGGCGGTAGATCATAAATCGAGGTCTGCGACCATCGGGGCGCTGGTAACGGGGATCTTTCATATAATGCGCAGTATTCGCGGCTAAAGCCACCTCAAACCCATCTTCATACTTTTGATCCAGCAAAACATCACCAGAAAGACCATCCCAATTACGCCGCCAACTTTCATTGGCCCAGCATAAGTAAAAATTAAACGGAATATCAGGTGCGTCCAGCAGGTTATCCATTGGTTCTTCTAGAATACGTTTTCCAGAAAACCAGTAATGATATACACAAAATGCATCAATCCCCGCATCTTTTGCCAGCGCCCATTGCCGCCCCATGGTTTCAGGAACGCGTAAATCATAAAAGCCTAAATCCGTTGGCATTTGCGGCTGTATATGGCCAGGAAAGGATGATTTGGCCCGTATGGTAGAAGCCCATTCCGTGAAGCCCTGGCCCCACCACGCATCATTTTCTTTTGTCGGATGAAATTGTGGAAGATAAAAAGCACTGGTGAATTCAGGGCGCGGTAAAGCTGGGGGTGCTTTTTTTGTTTCCTCCAACTCAGAAACTTGCCGGATGGTCTGCCCCGCATTCATTGCAAGATATCCGATAGCACGTTCAAAAGCGTGGGCAACTGTACCATCAACCTGTCCCACTTCTGGTTCAAAGCTTTTCTGATCCAGTTGAAAACCTCTGATCATTGAAAGCATCATGGGTTTTATCCAATAGATTGATCCCGCAGGGAAAGACAGCTCATCAAGATCACAGATAATTTCTACACGCCGTAGCATATTAGTAGTGGTTTCATCATTAGACCCCCACCATTCATCCCCAGTATAATGCTGGCCGTCCGCAACAAGAAAGGCGGCTTTTTCGTCTGCCAGAAAAGATTTTACTAATTTGGCTGTCCCTTGGCCCGGAATAATACCTTCAATCAAATGATCGCGCCATTCATTACCATCTTTTCTATGGGGCGACTTTTTAGTATGAAATTTACAGACAGCTTTATAGGGGGCTAAAAGCCCGGCATTGATAACATGCATAAAGGGGAAAATATCGCGCCCATGATTTGGCATTCGCGCAATAAACGCATCTGGAAAATCTTGTTTTATTATTGCTGCCAGATCGTCCGTATCATCGCCAAAATCAGTAATCGTTACAAATAAATCAAATTCGATATCAAGTTTTTGCAGCCTTTTCGTAAAATCAGGCCAAAGATCATGATAATACATATGGATATAAACAGCGTAGTCTTTTGGGGCGCCTGCATCCAGCGAAAGACGCAAAGCGGGGGCTACAATACGCGCACCATCCTTACCAATAGGCAGGTCTTTAGTAAGACGCACTTCTTTGTGGCCATGAAGAATATAATGCATAAATGGGCGTGCCGTCAAAACGCCCAAATCATGATTGTGGCGTACATATGCCTCTGGAGAAAAATCAGGGTTTGGCCGTAGGTTAGCAGATTCCCCAAATACAATGTAATGCCGCATTGGAAACCTGCGGAAAAGCCGATTAAGCCCTAAATTAGTCGAAACATAAAACTGTTTATCAAAAAAATTGCTGCCCCGCACTAGCCATAAATAATGATACTGGCTTGGGCTTAGAAGGACGAACCTACATAAATTAACCAATTTCAGAAGAAATTTTTCCACCATGCTTTATGATCCTGCGTGATTTAACTCTACATTAAGCAAAGTATAACATCTATTTTATCTATAATGTTACTATCTGACTAATATTAATAATTACAATGCCATTTCCTAGTTATTAGTAATCTTATAGTTATGCCTGAATCTGGTGTTTGAGGGTTTGAAGTTAGACGGCGTATCTGGTTGATTTGTGTTGAAAGACTGAAAAGCCCCTAGACGCCTTGCTGGTTCATTTTTTGCTGCCATTCACAGCCAATCCCTATATCCAAAATTTTAATATAACATTAAAATTCATACACTTAACCCCCTGTCCTATTTGGGGCATTTTATGATAGACTACGGCGATGTCCACCCAGCAAGCCATGTGCCGCGATTGTTTCGCGATCTTCAAAGCAGCCCCCCGCTGCCCCGAATGCCGCAGCCCCCGCATTCTTGCCCACGCAGAGCTGACCACGCTCACCATCGCCCACATGGATTGCGATGCCTTTTATGCCAGCGTCGAAAAGCGCGATAACCCAGCCATCCGCGACAAACCCGTCATCATCGGCGGCGGCCACCGCGGCGTGGTTTCCACCGCCTGTTATATCGCCCGCATCAAGGGCGTTCATTCCGCCATGCCGATGTTCAAAGCCCTGAAACTCTGCCCCGAAGCCGTGGTCATCAAGCCCCGCATGTCCGCCTACGTCGAGGTTTCCGCCCAAATCCGCGCCTTCATGGCCGAGTTAACCCCCGCCATAGAACCGCTCTCCTTAGACGAAGCTTTCCTAGACCTCACAGGCACCGAAAAATTACACGGCGCCCCCCCCGCCGTCATGATGGGCCGCCTTGTGAAACGCATGGAAGACGAGCTGGGAATATCCGGTTCCATCGGCCTGTCGCACAATAAGTTCCTCGCCAAACTCGCATCCGACTTAGATAAACCCAAGGGATTTTCGATCATCGGCAAGGCCGAAACCGAAAGCTTTCTGATGCCCTTGCCAATCAAGAAAATCTGGGGGGCAGGCAAGGTCATGCAGGCATCTTTACAAAAAGACGGCATCCGAACCTTCGCTGATCTGCGCCGCCGTAATCGCAAAACTTTGGTTGACCGCTACGGCACCATGGGTGACCGTTTGTGGCATCTTAGCCGGGGTGAAGATTATCGAAACATCAACGCCTCCACCGCCGTCAAAAGCATCTCGAAAGAAACTACTTTTAATGATGACATTAAAGACCCCGATATTCTTGATGGCTACATTTGGCGCCTGTCCGAACAGGTATCTGATCGGGCCAAAACCAAGGGGCAGATGGGCAAGGTGGTGACCTTGAAGGTCAAGCAAAGCAACTTCAAATCCCTGACACGCCGTATCACCCTGACCGACCCCACCCAAGTCGCGGATGTGATTTATTCACACGCAAAACCATTGCTGCAATCGGTGATAGACAAAGCCCCGTTTCGATTGATCGGGGTCGGTATCAGCACCCTAACGAAAGCCGCAGAAAGCCATTCTTTCGCAAGCTTTCTAGACCCCGATGCCAGCAAACGTGAACAGGTTGAGCGTGCCGCAGACCAAATCAAACAAAAGTTTGGCAAAGATGCTATCCGCAAGGGGCGGTCTTTACGCTGACTATTCAGCTGCCATCCGCATATCAGGCGTGATCTTATCGCAAATATCATGGGCCACACGCATCAGGCTGCTTTGTAAATTCACAAAGCCCGCAGTTTTCTCAATGTGCTTTTCATCCATGTAAAGCGCGCGGTTAATCTCAACCTGCACCACATGCTGCCCCTTGGACGGCAGTCCGTATTTTTGCGTAATATGCCCGCCCGCAAACGGCGCATTGCGCCCGACAATAAAGCCTTGGTCTTTAAAACTGCTTTCGATCACATCAAACACCTGCTTGCTGGCAGATGCACCGTACCTGTTGCCCAATATGATATCAGGGCGCCGACCACCGGGGGCCATCGCATTGCGCAGCGCATCACTTGGCATGGAATGGCAATCTACCAGCACAGCCTGCCCAAAACGCAATCGCGCCTGTTCCAACAATTCTGCCAGCATCCGGTGGTAGGGGTGATAGTAACCGTCAATCCGCGCCTTGGCTTGTTGCATTGTCAGCTTGCCGCGCTGGATTTGCCGCCCTTCGGACACAACACGCGGGATCACGCCCAAGCCCGATGCAATACGTGGATTATTATAAACCGTTCTCGCGCCTTCAACCATACTGGGATCCAGTTCATCCGCGCTACGGTTCAAATCCACATAGGCACGCGGCATGATGGCCGACAATAAAGGCACCCCAAAATCAGTGACACCCGCAAATAACTCATCCACAAACGCATCTTCAGAGCTGCGCAAATGTTTTTGCGACAAAACCGACCCCGACACAAAATCCACCGGGTAGTTCCGCCCGCTGTGCGCAGAGCTGAAAACAACGGGGTTTGTCACCTTTTCGGGCAGGTTTAGTGTAAACTTTTTCATATTCGCATGCGTTCCTTACCTGCAACACCCTATAACCTTTCTAACCCCCGTGTAAAACCTCTTGAACCTTATCCCGACTCCCCCTATAGAAGCCCAACGACTGGGGTTGCAATTGCGGCCCTTAGCTTTTCGGGCGTATAGCTCAGCGGGAGAGCACTTCGTTGACATCGAAGGGGTCACTGGTTCGATCCCAGTTACGCCCACCACCCTAATCCTAGGGTAAATGAAATTAAATGGCGCAATCGCGCCGCGATTAAGGAGACGACCCATGAAGGTCAAGAACTCACTTCGCTCTTTGAAAGCGCGCCACCGCGATTGCCGCATTGTGCGCCGTAAGGGCCGTGTCTACGTGATAAACAAAACCCAACCGCGCTTTAAAGCACGCCAGGGTTAATCACTGCACACAAGATTATTTAAAGAAGCCGCTCTTTTGGGCGGCTTTTTTATTGGCCACACACCTGCGGCAATTCACAAAGTTGCAATTTATCCGCAAAGGGCCAAGATCACGATGATGTTTGATTTAACCGCATACGATAAACACTCTTATCTGAACGATCCAAGCGTACCGGCATTTGATCAAAGCATTCATTTACTGGTGATGGACGGAAATTGCGCCCTGTGCAGCAGGGGCGCGCGGATCATCAGTGCGATGGATCGTAAAAACCAGTTTCGCATTGCCC
The DNA here is from genome assembly GCA_016764475.1 of Amylibacter sp. Lineage (GTDB taxonomy): Bacteria > Pseudomonadota > Alphaproteobacteria > Rhodobacterales > Rhodobacteraceae > Amylibacter. The sequence continues at coordinate 303 of JAESRV010000134.1, read as the reverse complement.
CCGTTCACACACCTTTGGGCACGGCATTGCTTACGCATTACGGATTTGATCCGAATGACCCTGACAGCTGGTTATATATAACGGACGGGCAAGCCTATTCTTCGCTTGATGCCATCATTCGTGTCGCACGAACCTGTAGTGTTTGGGGCAATCTGTTGCTGCCTTTGCGCGGCTTACCCACCTCTTGGCAAAACTGGCTATATCAACGTATGGCAAAAAACCGTTACCGTTTGTTTGGCCGCACGGATATGTGCGCCCTACCTGATAAAAAACTGCAAGATCGGTTATTGAAATGAAGACCCT
>JAESRV010000087.1 GCA_016764475.1 Amylibacter sp. | reverse complement strand
AAATAAACTGCTGGCAAAAAGTGGGATTTGTAACCTGTTTCGGTGATTGGCAGGGGTTCATCACAACGCACTTCAATATGTGAAAGCCCAATATTTGCGCAATAGTCGGGAATGTGGGCCACAGTAATTTTGCGACCCTCCCAGATTAAATTCGACGAGGCACTCACTGGCCCAAACCTTTTTGAATGGCTTTAATGAATAGGGCTTTGGCGGTTTCTTCATCCTGACCCTGATCTACCAGATCGCAAACCGCGCAAGCTTGGCCTGCATCAACGTGCGACATATACCCAAAAATATCAGCAAGATTGAGATTGGTCTCAATGTCTGATTGCTGCTGTGTGGTTAAGGACTTTTTCGGGGTGTAAATAAACCGCACGTTATATTCCGTATCAATTTGCATTTTATTCTCCTTTATAGGGCCGCTTTACGCGGCCACCTCTGCGATTGTTTCAGATGCTTTTGCTTTGGTGAAATCCACGGCTTTTTGTGCTTCGGACGCGGCTTTAAAAATCATGGTCTTGTCGTCGTTCAGGGCTGTGAGCCAGTTTTTAATGTAGGCAACGGATTGTTGAAAATCAGGTTTGAAGCCAAGTTCTGCGCCCAAGATGCAAGCTGCAATTTCGGCGACCAATTCTTCAAAGGCATAGGCTTTGCGGTCTTGGTATTTGTTAAAACGATCTAGGCGAGATTTGTGGCCTGTCGCGTGAGCGGTTTCATGAGCAAGTGTTCCGTAAAACTCGGATGCTTTAAAAAACGTGGCAATCGGGGGCATGTGAATGCGGTCAGTGCTTGGGGTATAATAAGCTTGCGGTTTGTCGGTGGTATCAATTGGGACGCCAAAAGAGGCAAAGAACATATCTAGGGCAGGATCGGCGACTGTACCCAGATCGCGGGGCGGGGTGGGGGCAATATAGAACTGTTCCGGCAACCCTTCGATCTGATCGGCATTGAATACGCGGTAGGCGCGTAAATATGGGATTTTCTTATCTTCGCCTTGGTCGTTTTCACGCTCAACGGTGCCATATTTAACAACGGTGTTTGATTTCTCGCCCTTGCGAACCTGACCGCCTAATTCTTTTGCTTGGCGGTATGTAAACCAATGGGCAGATGAAAAACCGTTTTCTTCGGCTGCAAGCCAAAGCATAAGAATGTTAATGCCTCGATATTGCTCACCTGTGGAACGCAATGGGAAGGCTGCACCACTGCCACCAGTCCACGGCTTGCGCCAAGGCGGGGTGCCAGCTTCCAAAGCTGCAATGATCTTGTTTGAAATTTCGATACGGGGGTCAAATTTAGCCATTTGTGACTTTTCCTTTTGTGGTGCTGCCATCTCAGAATTTTCCAAAATTGGCTTTGGTTTTAATTGAACGGGTGAAACCCGCTCATATTGAAACCTTGGCCTGTGCCGAGCATGACGGATGGGGCAGCAGCCAAATCGACGAAAGATTGTCTGCCTTCGGCACTGCCAAAGGTCTCTTTTTGGATTGGCCGGCGGTCAACCCGTCCAAAAAGCAACAATCTATTCGGTTATTTTGCTAGCGTGGGGAAACCAACCTAAATGGTTTCACCTTAGGGTAGGGGGCGTTTGGCTTGCCCAAACCCCACCTGACACAAGTATTATGAAGATTCTCACGCGGCTCTAGGCCGTGTGTCCATCCGGCTGGCGTTGTCAGAAGAAACTTGAATTTGCAGTTTAAGCGGCATAGATTTTGGAAATAGGAGTGCAAAGCCCTTTCAAACGCTATTGCAAAACAACGCCACCATGAAGTAAATTCCCTCACTTTTCAGCCRGACAAACARGATAACCTGCCCAGCTGGACTGTAGGTAACTATTTCACCGATCAAGCAGCCGTTGCAGTTTTGGGCGTTACACAAAGTGCTTGTAGTTTTTCGGCCCCTACAGGCTCATCCGCTTGCATTGGAACTACGGCAAAACGTGTCGATAGTTCATCACGCACTTTGATTATTTGCTCTTGCTCGGAAACAGCACGTTTTTGCAAGATCGGTTGGGTAGTCGCGGCTGCCGCAAGGCTTGAATTTACGATCCAGCCCCAAGGGATGATACTGGCGCGTTGCAGATCTTTTTGCAGATGCGCGGCTTCCAGCACKGGTGTCGTTTCGGGCAACGTCACGATAACGATTTTGGTTTGTTCGGGATCTTGCAGGCGCATCATCGGTGTCACCAGCCGCGCTTTAGCAGCCTCACCCTGATGGCGCATGATGTCTTTGTGATAAGAGCCCGTTGCATCCAACAACAGCAAAGTGTGGCCGGTTGGAGCCGTATCCATGATCACAAAACGGCGGGAGCTTTCACGGATAACCTTTGAAAAGGCTTGAAACACCGCGATTTCTTCTGTGCAGGGCGAACGAAGGTCTTCTTCCAACATTGCACGCGCCTGATCGTCCAGATCGCGGCCTTTGGTGGCCATGATCTGCGCTTGATACTTGGCGGTTTCGACTTCGGGATCAATGCGACTGACGGTCAGGTTTTGCTGTTTGCCACTTAAGGTTGCAGTGATGTGGGCAGCCGGATCAGTGGTGGTTAGCAGAACTTCGTGCCCGCGTGCGGCAAGTTCGGTGGCGACAGCGGCGGCCATTGTGGTTTTGCCCACGCCACCTTTGCCCATAAACATAACCAACCCTTTGCCGGGGGCCTCTATTCCGTCGACCAGCTCGCTTAACTTCGGGAAGTCCGTGTTGTTCAGTGCTTGCACTTCGGTATTTTCCGGCGTGTCTTGTGCGCCTGCCGCAAAGCGTTTCAGCGCATCAAGCCCGACAAGGTTTTCCGAGCGCAAGGCAAATACCTTGCGTGGCAAGGCGGCCACTTCGGTGGTCATGCCGGCCAAGGCTTCCTGATCCCGCTTCAGCAGGGCCGCTGCCAGCGGGTCACCGCCGGTTTCGGTTGGCATCATACCGTTGATCGCCAATTGCTGGTTTTTAATCCCGATTGCAGCCAGTTCACCCGAGGTTCGGGCAACTTCGGCCAGTGCTGACTGCTGCGGCCGTGCGACAAGGATCAAACGCGTTATCGTGGCATCAGACAGACGGTCAACAGCCGCTGCATACCGATCACGTTGTTTTTCCAGCCCGGCAAGCGGCCCAAGGCACGAGGCATCACCTTTGCCCTGCTCCAGAAAGCCGGACCATGCGCCCGGCAATTTCAGCATACGAATGGTATGCCCGGTTGGTGCGGTGTCGAAAATAACATGGTCGTAGCGGCGCAGTAAATCATTGTCCGTCAGCAAGGCTGTAAACTCGTCAAATGCCGCGATTTCAACCGTACAGGCCCCTGAAAGCTGCTCTTCGATGCTGCGAAGCGCATCTTCTGGCAACAGCCCACGCATCGGGCCAACGATGCGTTCACGATATTCGGCCGCACTTTCTTCGGGGTTGATCTCAATAGCTTCGAGGTTTTCAACATTGTTGATCGCTGTGATTTTACTGCCAATTTCAGTGGCAAAAACCTGCCCGACATTAGAGGCAGGATCGGTGCTGACCAGCAAAACTTTCTTGTTACCTGCGGCAAGGCTCAGCGCTGTGGCGCAGGCCAATGAGGTTTTACCAACCCCGCCTTTGCCGGTGAAAAATGTGAATTTCGGGAGATTATCAAACATATGGATTTCCAGTATTTTAGAGTTTGTTCAGCAACAGCCAGAAGAAGCTTCTTTTTTATCACCACCGCAGCAACTATCAGAGGCTTTTTCTGTGGCGGCCGAAAAATCTACGCCAACCCAGTTGGCCATTTCGGCCCGGTCCGGGAAGCGGCTTATAGAGCGGGTTTCGCCATCGACCAAGATCACAGGCAGCCCGTCAACGCCGTCGCTGTCCAGCACAGATTTTACCTTGGGATTGTTGACAAACTCTATCGGTTCGTTTGAAATATTGATGCGGGTGACATCAATGCCGACGCTTTTCAGCCAATCAAGGTCGGCGGCAAAGTTTACCAAATTCTGGTCAACATCCGCACCGCAAATTCCGGTGGAACAGCACATTGCCGGGTCATAAACTGTCAGGGTTGTCATATTAATTCTCCAAATTGACGGGGTTAATCTATTTGATTGATCGCCGCAGATAATTGCTGCAAAGCGGATGTAAGTTTTGCCCGTGTGCAGGCGATGTTGAGGCGGGCAAAGCCCTCGCCCCCGATGCCGAAAGCTTGTCCGCGCGTCACCGCCCAGCAGGCGCGGGAGCGTAGGAATTCAGTCAATTCTTCGGGCGTAAATCCAAGTTTTCGGAAATCCAGCCATAGCAAGAACGTGCCTTCAGGCTCGATCATTTCAACGCCGGATAACGTGGCAAGCTGCGCGCGAACCAACGCTACATTTCCCGCCAGATAATGCAGCACATCATCCAGCCACGTGCCGCCTTCACTATAGGCCGCAGTCATGGCAGCACTGGCAAAAGCGTTGTTTTTGTTAACGGTCAGGCGACTGTTTTCCACCTGAAAGGCTTTGCGTCGGGCGTCATCGGTAATTACTGTGAACGCCGAACAGCATGCCGCAATGTTAAAGCTTTTAGCAGGCGACAGACAGGTGATTACGTTCTGCGCGTAACTAGGGCCAAGGCTGGAAAAGGGAGTGTAATCATGGCCCTCAAACGTAATATCGCCGTGGATTTCATCCGAGACCACAAGAACATCGTGGCACGCACAAATATCTCCAAGCTTTATCAGCTCGGCCGGCGTCCAAACACGCCCGACCGGATTATGCGGATTACACAGATAAATCATTTTGGCCTTGGGGTCGGATGCCAGCTGCGCCAGCCCGCCAAAATCAATCGTGTATCGGCCATCTTTCAAAATCAGCGGATTTGAAAGTAAACTGCGGTTGTTTTCTTCAAGGATGTCATAAAAGTCGAAGAACACAGGTGGTTGAACAATTACGCCGTCGCCCGCTTTGGTGAATATCGACGCGGCAATCGCCAGCGTGTTCAATATATTGGGTGAGCGTAGTATGTGAGCTGCATCGACATCCCAGCCGTGGCGTGTTGTCAGCCAGCCGGTTAGGGCAGGCATCAGGCCGTCTGGCACAGTCTCATACCCAAACACGCCGTGGCCCAGGCGTTTTTGCAATGCGTTCAGCACTGCCGGTGGTGCTTTGAAATCCATATCGGCAACCCCTGCGGGAAACAGGTCCATACCGTCTGCGCCAAGCACCATGCGATGCACCTTGAGTGCGGGAACTTCGCGGCGATTGATGTATTGGTCCAGTGGGTCAGTCATCTTGCAATAACCATTTGAAAGTTAGAGTTGCCACAGTGGCCCCTAGCAACTGCATGACGATAAACATAGCGACATGTGACGGGTTAATGCCAGCGAAAGTGTCTGAGAAGCCCCGCGCAATGGTGACGGCAGGGTTGGCAAAGGACGTAGATGCAGTGAACCAGTAGGCGGCGGTAATATAGAGACCGACAGCGAACGGAATAGCTTCGGGGCGGGAGCGCACCAGCCCGAGGATGGTGGCAACCAAACCGAAGGTGGCGACAAACTCGCTGATCCATTGGCTGATGCCGGTGCGGTCATGGGTTGACGGGTCAATCAGCGGATTTTCAAACATCAGATGGGCTATCAACACGCCTGTAATGCCGCCAACGACTTGTGCAACAACAAACAGGCCGGAATCCCGCGCGCTGATCTCTTTGCGGATGTAAAATGCCAAGGTAACAGCGGGGTTGAAGTGCGCGCCGGAAATTGGCCCGAACACCAGAATCAGAACCACAAGGATCGCACCGGTCGGGATGGTGTTTCCCAGCAGCGCAATGGCTACATTCCCGCCAGCCAGTCGCTCAGCCATGATGCCCGAACCAACAACAGTGGCCAGTAAAAACAGGGTCCCAAGCCATTCGGCGAATAGTCGTCTTTGCATTTTGTTCTTTTCCATACACAAAAATAAGGCCATTACGATAATCGCCGAAATATGGATATATATAGGCTACAAGAGTTCTGCTTGTCAAGATTTGATATTTCGGCTATTATCGAATTGATAGCAAAGTAACCATATAAACGCCTAAAATTAAGTGAGTTACTAAATGAGTAATGTATTCAAAGGTCCCAACGCGCTGAAAGATTTTTTGAACCCCGGCAAACACCCGAACTTGCCAATGGTCGAGCTTCCCGCCGCGCTGAACCCTTTCGCACAAGATCAGGTGCGGATATTCGCAAAACTGATGGGCATGTCCCCTTTGGGTAATGTCAAAGCTGTTCCCGCGTTCAACATGGTTCGCGAAATGTTTTTGCGTGGAGAGCTGGAGGGGGTTGAGCGGTTGGTTGAAAACTCCTCTGGCAACACAGTATTTTCTATGGCGCTTGCAGCGCGCCAATTCGGTGTGGAACGAACCCAATCCTATGTACCGAGCGAGATTTCATGGAACAAACTACTGATGCTGCAGTTTTTCGGCATCGAGCCCATTATCAATCAAGAACCGCAAAATCCCGGTGATGCGGATCCTGCGACCGGTGTCTTTAAAGCCCGGGTGGATGGCCGCGCCCCCGACGCCGTTAACCCCGGACAATACGAAAACCCCGACAATCCCGCAGCCCATGAAAAATGGACGGGGCCGCAGATATGGGAGCAAACCGAGGGCAAAATTGATATTTTCTGTGCGGGTTTGGGCACCACAGGCACACTGATCGGTAACGCTAAATTCCTCAAAAAGAAAAACCCGATGCTGAAAGTCGTGGGAGCTATGCGTGCACCGGATAACTACGTGCCGGGAGTTAGAACAGAGRATTTGTTGAACGTCGTGGATTTTGATTGGAGAAGTCACGTTGATAGCATCGAGCCTGTCGAAACCGAAGCCTCGTACATTTCCAGCATGACAATGTGCCGCAATGGTATTTTGGCCGGGCCAAGCTCGGGCCTTGCATTGGTTGGGCTGGTAAATCACCTGAAAAGCCTCAAGGAAAATGATCGCCTTGATGATCTGCGCCGCTCACCGAACGGTGAAATTACCTGTGTGTTTCCTTGCCCTGACGGACCAGTGCCCTATCTGGACGAATATTTCAAATATATCGATCCCAGTCATTTCCCGCCAATCAGGAATGAAGAAATATTGGTCAATAAGCCATGAGAGACAGGGATTACACAAATGCCCGTTGTCGAACGACTGACCTTTGCGTAATATGAACAGATGAATCAAACCAGAGCCATAGAAGCGTTTGCCGCACTTGCACAGGATACACGTATGTCAATCTATCGCCTGCTGGTGCGACAAGAACCTAACAGCCTGCGGGTTGGCGAAATTTCGGAACGCCTTACCATTGTGCCCTCAACCCTGTCTGGTCATCTGGCGATTTTGAAACGGGCGGGTTTGTTGAAATCCACACGGCACCAACGCGAGATCCATTATTCTGCCAACATTGGTGCGATGAATGATCTGATCGGATTCATGTTGCAGGATTGCTGTAACGGACAGTTGGAAAACTGCGGCGAGATCCTTACTTTGTTGAAAAAGTCCTGACGGATTAAAAGACGGGCTAAATGTCATTGGGATTTTGAAGGTTTTGTTGCTTGCCCTGCAAATAGATAGGTAGAATATTATGGCACCCAAATCCCTCGTCGGCTTTTTTGCGTGGGGTTCAGCAAAGATGTACTTTTGGCTGAAATTCTCAAAATCCCAATTTGGGAATTTTTCAACAGAATAAGCTAAAAGCAGGCTTGATCAGATACGGCCCTAACCCGCCCTCCACCCGACTTTGGTGTTACCGCGCGCAGCATGAAAAACAGTCGTTCAGCTCATACAAAATGAACAAGGTTAATCTCGAAGCTTGGCTTGCTTGGGTGTTGGAACGCATCCAGGATCACCCGGTCAATCGTATCAACGAATTTCTGCCGTGGGCATATCAGGCCATGATTGAAGAACAAAAACTGCTTGATTAGCAGCCGCGCTGATGCTTACAGTGTATTCCAGCAAATAAAAAAAAAGACGGCTCGATAAATAATCAAGCAGGCATAATAATGGGCAAACTATCACTTCAGAATATTTCTGTTGGCAAGCAGATATTTTT
>JAESRV010000092.1 GCA_016764475.1 Amylibacter sp. | reverse complement strand
CACCGTGCTGGGCGGGCGTTTGGCGATACGGGTGAACCTGACCAACCACCGCACACGCGAAAGCGATCTGGATGTGCTGGTGGATGCGGTGGTTCGGGTCGGGGATGAATTAACCTGATTACCTGAAAATACCACTTGGGGTGGCTATTTCGGGCAAGGCCTATGCTTAACATCTGCATGGTATCAAAAGGTTACTAATTAAGCTTTACATTACCATGATTGCTAAAAGTTACTAAACGTGTATACGTGAAGAAGAACTCGTAGCATTTTCGCTATGTGCGTAAAGCTAAAGGTTATTCTGATGAAATGGAAAGAAGAATTCGCAACCGGCATTGCCGAAATTGACCGACAGCATAAAACATTGTTTGAAGCTTCAGAAGATTTCAGGGAAGTCCTGGAACGTGGATGCTCTTCCGGTACCTACGATGGCTTTCTTGAGTTTTTAGTTATGTATGTAGAGACACACTTTGGCTATGAAGAAGAATGCATGCACGCAGCCCAATGCCCTATCGCGTGTACAAACAAAAAGGAACATGCACTGTTCATAAAACTTGTTGACAAAGAGGTGCAGTTTTTTCAGCAAAGGGGGCTTGATATTCAAAGAGCGTTTAGATTGCTAGATACACTCGATAGCTGGCTGGCAAGCCATATCGTGCGCATAGATGTGCAATTACGGGTGGCATAAACTGCAATGCCCCTGTGAAAGCGATACCCTGACAGGTCGGCTGCGACCGTGTTGGATCATCAATACCTGTTTTGACCCTGCAAACCCACCAACCCCCCATACCCAATTGACCCCGCACCGCGCTTTGCCTAAGTAGAACCAACCACTCACCGCCAAAGGGCAGGGCTATGACCAGCGATAAACCACGATCCTTTCAAGAGATCATTTTACGGCTTCAGAATTACTGGGCCGATCACGGCTGCGCCATATTGCAGCCCTATGATATGGAGGTGGGTGCGGGTACGTTTCACCCTGCCACCACGTTACGCTCACTGGGGTCAAAACACTGGGCTGCGGGCTATGTGCAACCCTCGCGCCGACCTACGGACGGGCGTTACGGTGAAAACCCGAACCGGTTGCAGCATTATTACCAGTATCAGGTGATCATCAAGCCTAGCCCGCCTGATTTGCAAGACCTCTACCTTGGGTCTTTGCAGGCCATAGGTATTGACATGGACCTGCACGACATCCGCTTTGTCGAAGACGACTGGGAAAGCCCCACATTAGGCGCATGGGGGCTGGGCTGGGAGGTTTGGTGTGACGGCATGGAAGTCAGCCAGTTCACCTACTTTCAACAGGTTGGCGGCTATGACTGCAAACCAGTCTCGGGTGAGCTGACCTACGGGCTGGAACGGCTCGCGATGTATGTGCTGGGTGTTGATCATGTAATGGACATGCCGTTCAACAACCCCGATGCGCCGATCCCTTTGACATACGGCGATATATTCAAGCAGACCGAGCAGGAATATTCGCGCTGGAACTTTGATGTGGCCGATACGGATACTCTGTTGCAGCATTTTAAGGATGCCGAGGCGGAATGTGCGCGTATTCTGGATGCCCCGCATATAGACCCTAAAACCGATAGAAAGATCATCATGGTACATCCTGCTTATGACCAATGCATCAAGGCCAGCCATTTGTTTAACCTGCTGGATGCGCGTGGGGTGATTTCGGTCACCGAACGCCAAGCCTATATCGGGCGGGTGCGCACGTTGGCCAAATTATGCGCCGATGCTTTCATGCAAACCGAAGCAGGGGGGGCTGCGGCATGAACGGCAAACCTGTTATGATAGCATTGTTGAGTGCCGCCGTTGTTGCGGGCGCGGGCCTGTGGTATTCGATCGAGCGGGCTTATTATTTTACTGTCACGGATGTGACCGGGATCACGGTTAACGGCACCTTGCAACCTGTCAGTGCGTATCAGGGGATTGACGCGGATACGTCGCCGCTGAAAATGCGCGCCTGTTTCAAGGTCAACTGGGCCTATACCCCGTCGGATGATTATAAAGATAGCGCCACACCGCTGCGCGCACCACGTTCCTTTGACTGTTATAATGGTGAACAGATCACACATGATCTGGAAAGTGGCGGGGCGACTGCCATTTTGGCGAATGAAAACAAGCCGTATGGATTTGACACTTATATCGCCCAATACGCGGACGGCCGCGCCTATATGTGGCGCCAGATCAATGACTGTGGTGAGGCGCAATTCAGCGGCAATGACTTGCCAAAAGACTGCCCGAACCCTGCTGAATGATTACAAAGTAACACCTAACTAGAAGTGAATGATTATGGCTGACCTGCTGTTAGAACTGTTTTCCGAAGAAATTCCTGCCCGTATGCAGGCCCGTGCGGCGGCTGATTTGAAAAAGCTTGTCACCGACGGCTTGGTCGAGGCGGGATTGACTTATGGCGGTGCTGCAAGCTTTGCCACGCCGCGCCGTTTGTGCCTGACCATTGAAGGCTTGCTGGCGCAAAGCCCTGATGTGCGCGAGGAACGCAAAGGCCCGCGTGTGGGTGTCCCTGAAAAGGCCTTGCAAGGGTTCTTGCGCGGGGTTGGGCTGACTGTGGATCAGTTGGAAATCCGTGACGACAAAAAAGGCCAGACTTATTTTGCGGTGATCGAAAAGCCGGGCCGCCCTGCGGGGGATATTATCACCGAGATTATCCCCAAAGTAATCCGCAATTTCCCGTGGCCCAAATCCATGCGCTGGGGTGAGGGTAGCTTGCGCTGGGTGCGCCCGCTACATTCGATCCTTTGTGTGTTGTCTGCGGATGATGGCGCAGAAGTTGTTGACTTCGATATAGACGGCATTGAAGCCGCCAACCTGACCGCAGGCCACCGTTTTCATGCGCCCGAATGGTTCAGCGTCAACAATTTTGACCAATACCGCGCCGAGCTGAAAAAGGCCTATGTGATGCTGGACGCGCAAGAACGCGCCGATCATATCTGGGAAGACGCCAAAAATATGGCGTTCGCGCAAGGCTTGGAAGTGGTTGAAGATGCAGGGCTATTGGCCGAGGTCGCAGGCCTTGTGGAATGGCCCGTGGTACTGATGGGCGATATTGCCGACGACTTTATGGAACTGCCTACCGAGGTGCTGCAAACCAGCATGCGCGAACATCAGAAGTTTTTCAGCGTGCGCAACCCGAAATCTGGGCGGATTGAAAAGTTCATCACCGTGGCCAATCGTGAAACCGCTGATCACGGCGCGACTATCCTTGCGGGCAACCAAAAGGTGCTGTTTGCACGGCTGTCTGATGCAAAGTTTTTCTGGGAAAACGACCTGCGGGTGCCGCTGGCAGATATGGGGGCGAAACTTGAAAATGTGACCTTTCATAATAAGCTGGGCACACAGGCCGAACGGGTTGCGCGTATTGCGGCGTTAGCCCGTGAAATTGCGGACGATGTGGATGCGAACGCGGATATGGCCGAAGATGCGGCCAAGGTTGCCAAGGCTGATCTGATGTCTGAAATGGTTTATGAATTCCCCGAACTGCAAGGGGTTATGGGCAAGTATTATGCGCAAAAGGCGGGCATGGATGATGCTATCGCTGCTGCCTGCGCCGATCACTATTCCCCGCTTGGGCCATCGGATATGGTGCCAAGTGAGCCTGTGACGGTTGCTGTGGCATTGGCCGATAAGATTGATACCCTGACAGGGTTCTGGGCGATTGATGAGAAACCAACGGGGTCGAAAGACCCGTTTGCTTTGCGGCGGGCAGCACTTGGGGTTATTCAGTTGGTTTTGGAGAATGGGGTTCATCTGTTCATTGAGGAAGCACTTCGTCTTCGTATCCAAAAACACATCATTTCTAGCATTCTTTTTTCTGATGATGGAAAACGTCCCGTTGAAACAGGCGAGGATATAAGAAAAGCCAAAGACCTCCTTTCCTTCTTCCACGACCGCCTAAAGGTCTACCTACGCGACAAAGGCATCAGCCACGATATTATCGACGCTTGCCTTGCCATGCCAAACAACGACGATTTCACCCTGTTGGTAAACCGTGCCGAAGCCCTGCAAGCCTTTATCAAAACCGATGACGGCACCAATCTGTTGCAAGGTTTCAAGCGGGCGAATAATATTTTGACGCAGGCCGAGGCCAAGGACAGGGTTGAATATTCCTACGGGGCAGATGTGAAATACGCTGAAACCGATGTGGAAAAAGCCCTGTTTGCAGCCCTTGCAACGGCGGATAAAGCCATCGCCCCCGCGATCAAATCGGAAGATTTCGCCACCGCTATGGCCGCTATGGCAGGGCTTCGTGCCCCCATAGACGGGTTTTTTGAAGCGGTGAAAATCAATGCCGATAGTGATATTGTCAGACGCAATCGGTTGAACCTTTTGGGGCAAATCCGCAAGACCATGGCGCAGGTCGCTGATTTTACCCGTATCGAAGGCTAAGCCGTGACAGATCAAACGCTTGTCAGGCGTTTCGAAAAGGCGTTAGACTGAAAGTCACATCTAAGAGGGCCGCTATGGCAGATTTTCCACGGATATTGGCTTTGACAGCGGGTGCGGATGCACCTGCAGAAATCTATGGCGCACGCGCCGCAACCCAAGTGACCTTGATGGAAGCAGGCTTGCCTGTGCCCAAGGCGTGGGGCCTGTCGGTGGATGCGGTCAAAGCTATCGCCAATGAAGATTTCCCCGAAGAATGGCCGTTCTTGCAAGAACTCAGCACAGGGTGCTTGGTTTCAGTGCGCGTCAGCCCGCTTGACCGGGTTTGGGGCGGGCCGGAAGCCATGCTTAATCTGGGCATGAACCAAGCCACTTGTGAGATTTTGAAACAACCTTTGGGCGAAGAAGCCGCAGTCGCGCTATATGCGCGATTTGTGCAAGATTATTCAATACAAGTGGCCAGATTAGACCCTGAGTGGTTTGAAGAGTTATATATACTGCACACGAAAAAAGATAAACTGGACGTAGATTCTTTGCTGGGATCGTTTCTGGCACTTTATGACCAAAACGTTGGTGAGTTGTTTCCGCAGGAACCCGTGCGCCAGTTGCGCAAGGCCTTGCGGTCATTCGTGAAAGCATGGGATGGCACCACCGCGCGGATTTTGCGCATGGCCCAAGGCGCGCCTTCGGATGCGGGGTTGGGCATGATCATTCAGGAAATGGCACTTGGGTTTGGTCGCGGGGAAAGTGGTGCAGGCGTTGCCCAGTTTACCTCTGTTCAATCGGGTAAAGCCGAAGCTTTCGGGCGTTATATGTCACAATCCCAAGGCCGTGATGCGGTTGCGGATCAGGCCAAGGCCCTTTTCTTAACCAAAGATACGCGCGGGCCGTCTTTGGAAGATGGAAGCCCTGAAATAGTGGCGGAACTGGAAAAGTTTTCAGCAACCGCACGCAGCGCATTCAAAGATGAAATGCAATTAGAGTTTACGGTGCAAGATGGCACATTGGCCATTCTGGATGCGGTTCCCGCAGAACGTTCTGGCCGTGCCGCTGTCGGGATTTCCGTGAACCTGGTTAATGCTGGCATTCGTACCAAAGAACAGGCCCTGATGGGGATTGATCCACGCAGTTTGAATGAGGTCTTGCACCCGCTTGTAGACCCAAAAGCCACGCGTGACGTTTTGACCAGCGGTATTTCATCCAGCCCAGGGGCGGCCACGGGCAAGATCGTTTTTACCGCCAACGCCGCCCAAGCCAGTGCCGCACGTGAAGAGCCGTGCATCTTGGTGCGGGTAGAAACCACGCCGGAAGATGTGCGCGGCATGCACTCGGCGCAAGCGGTGCTGACTGCTAAAGGCGGGCGCGATAGCCATGCCGCCGTGGTGGCGCGTACCATCGGGGTGCCTTGTATCGTGGGTGTCAGTGAGATGAAGGTTGATGTGCGCGGCAAGTTGCTGACATTGCCGGGCGGGGTGGTTTTACGTGCAGGCGACACGATTACGGTGGATGCGGGTGCCGGTGAGGTTTTGCGCGGTGCCCCTAGGCTGGTGCAACCGAATTTGGGCGGCGCTTTTGATGAATTCATGTCTTGGGCGGATGAATTTCGCGTCTTGGGGGTGCGGGCCAATGCCGATACACCGCAAGACGCGCGGATTTCGCGCGATTTCAAAGTGGATGGCATTGGTTTGGTACGCACCGAACATATGTTCTTTGAAGCGGGCCGCCTAAACGTGATGCGCGAACTGATTTTCGCGGAAACCAGCCAAGACCGAAAGGCGGCTCTGGATTTGCTGTTACCGATGCAACGATCTGATTTTATTGAACTTTTCGAGATCATGAAAGGGCTTCCTGTTTGTATCCGTCTGTTAGACCCGCCTTTGCACGAGTTTTTGCCGCATTCGCGCGATGAAATGCAATCTTTGGCGGATGCGATGGGGTTGCCCCTATCGAAGATCACCGAACGGGCCGAGGATTTACGCGAATTCAACCCGATGCTGGGCACACGCGGGGTGCGTTTGGGCCTTATGGTACCGGAAATTTATGAAATGCAGGCGCGCGCGATTTTTGAAGCCGCTGCAACGGTTCACAAAAACGGTGCGGCTATGATTGTCCCTGAAATTATGGTGCCATTGGTGTCGGCCAATCGCGAAGTGGAACTGGTGAAAAGCCGCGTGGATGCGATATTTGCCGCCGTTAAAAACGAAACCGGCGTCGCGATAAATTATTCGCTGGGAACGATGGTTGAAACGCCGCGCGCCGCCCTGCGTGCCGGTGATATTGCCCTAAGTTCAGAGTTTTTCAGCTTTGGCACCAACGACTTGACCCAAATGACTTATGGGCTTAGCCGTGATGATAGCGGGCGGTTCATGCGTGAGTATATCAGTCTGGGCGTTTTTGCTGATGATCCGTTCCATTCTTTGGATGTGGACGGGGTTGGTGAATTGCTTCTTATGGCTTGCGCGCGGGGGCGTGCTGCGCGCGAAGGACTGATCTTGGGACTGTGCGGAGAGCATGGTGGTAACCCCCAATCTGTAGCGTTTTGCCATCAAGCAAGGTTCGATTATGTGTCTTGTTCACCTTTTCGCACTCCGATTGCCAAGTTGGCAGCGGCACAAGCGGCAATATCTGAGGCAAATCAGGTAACAAAATTACAATAATGACGATTTTATGAAATATTTATACTTTTTAAACAAAAATGTTACAGTGTGACACTGCGGAATACTTGAAAACTAGACAGGTGGTAACAGTATTGGCTAAAACGCGCGTAGTTAGTCGGGTCTCTGTACCCACGTAATGAGAGTTGCTGTGATGATAACTATGATTAAAAAAACCGCCCAGGGCATTGTATTTACTGTTGCGGGGTTGGCTTTTGCAACATCTGCGATTGCAGATGGTGTGCCAGTTCTATGGAAACAAGTCGCCACTGTTACAAGGGCTGAGCGGGCAGCTTTGCAATCTGTTGGTGACCAACGTTTGGCCGTATTAAGCGGTAATGCTACATCGCAAAGAAAAATTTGGAACTTTGCGCGTAAGCCGCGTAAATCATTTACGACAACGCGTATTTCCACGATGAAACAAATTAATGCGATGCCGCGTGCAAGGGGCAACTCTGAATGGAGATGCTTGTCTGAGGCCCTTTATTTTGAAGCTCGCGGCGAAAATCTGCAAGGGCAATTTGCTGTGGCTGAAGTGATTTTGAACCGCCGTGACAGTAAGAAGTTCCCAAGCTCTGTTTGTGGCGTTGTTACGCAAGGAACCAAATCCGGTAAAAAATATGCCTGCCAGTTTTCCTATAAATGCGATGGCCGTGCGGAAGTTTTTTCTGAGGGTGGTGCCTATATACAGGTCGGTAAAGTTGCCCGTATCATGCTGGATGGTAAAGCACGCAACCTGACCAAAGGGGCCACTTTTTACCATACAGGTGCTGTGCGCCCAAGATGGTCGCGCAAGTTTGAACGCACGGCAAAAGTCGGCAACCATTATTTCTATCGCGGATAGTGGGGTACTGATTTCAGGTTGATACTTGTGATCTGTGAAACAGGGATATATTCGGGTTTAAAACACGGGTATAATTCATGAACGATGATATCAACGTAGCCTTTGGCAGTTTAGAAGAACGCTCTATTGCCACCGGGGTAGGCGCACCACTTGATCGTATTTGCGTGCGTGATTTTATAAAAAACATTGAAATAGGCGCGTTTCAGGCCGAACGCGACACAAAACAACGCATTCGTTTTAATGTGGTTCTGGAAGTGGCTGACAGTAGTGCTGCCGATTTCGATGATGTGGATCAGGTGCTGTCTTATGACGCTATTACCGAGGCGATAGAAGAACAGCTGTCTGTGGAACGGTTGAACCTGCTGGAAACCTTGGCCGAACGTATTGCCGATAGTATCCTGGCGCACCCGCGTGCCATGCGGGTGTTTGTGCGGATCGAAAAACTGGATCGTATCCCCGGGACTTTGGGTATTGATATTGTTCGCTCAAAAGGGGTTGATCAAATAGTTGGGGCCACTTCCTACGGGATTGATCCATTGATTGTTTTCATGCCTAATTCTGTGCTTTACGGGCTGGAATTAAGCCTTTGGCTGGATGTGATTGAAACCCATGATCGCCCCGCGATTATCTGCCTTCAAGCGGTGAAAGAACAAGTTCCTACAACGAATGCCGCTACTTCTGATCTGCGCATCGGGTTGATGTCGATAGAACAAAACGCCTGGGTTCTGGCGGCAAAAGATCCGCGTTGTGTGGTTGTGAATAACCGCACGGAACTGGATTGGGCGATGAAAAACGGGCAATTATCGGTTTGGGCACCCACAAAAATCGTACTGGATGCGGTGGACCAGCCGCAAGCAGGGCCAAACAACCCGCTGGCTTTAACCCAGTGGTTTGCAAAAGAGTTTTTTGCAGGTCAGGTGACGGTTATCCAAGGGCTGGATCGGCTTACGCCTACAGACCGCTTATTGCTTGCCGCAACCCCCGCTGACCTTTAGAGTTATTTCCAAAGGCAAGGGGTAGGCGGAATGGATGTTTTGATCCGCGAAATTCATAAAGGTGACCGCGATATATGGCTTGCGATGTATCGCCAGCTGTTTCCAGATAATTCTGACGAAGCTTTACTGGCCGAAATGGATCGCATTTTTAAATCCGGTAAACGATCCGCTTATGTGGCCCTTGTGGATGATACGCCTGTGGGGTTTGCTGAATATGCTTTGCGCGATTACGCCAATGGCTGCCATTCGCAACCGGTGCCTTTTTTGGAAGGTATTTGGGTCGATGCTAATTATCGCGGGCAGGGCATTGCCAAGGCACTTTTGTCGTATTTAGAGCAAAAGGCGCGGATGGCAGGGTTCACCGAATTTGGCTCGGATGTTGAACTTAGCAATTACCCATCGCAGTTGATGCATGAGCGGCTTGGGTTTGAGCAAACCGAAAAAGTGATCTTTTACCGAAAAATTCTGGATTAACCTATGGCGTATTACCGTCCCATTGCACAAATAGACCGATGCCGCCCCAAAGGCGCAGTTGCCATAGCGGGGGGCTGGTCGTGGTTTACCCATGCTGAGCGTTTGGTGCGGGGCGGGGATGCGCAAGTGGTGCCGATTGCGGATATTCCTGAAACGGTTTTGGATAACATTTCACGCGCCAGAAATCCTGTATGCGGGCTGGATATGGCCACACCGCAGATCATGGGAATATTGAATGTAACCCCGGATAGTTTTTCTGACGGTGGCCAGCACCATTCTTTTGATGATGCGGTTGCGCGGGCCAAAAAGATGTCAGATCAAGGGGCGGATTTGCTGGATATTGGCGGCGAGTCTACGCGGCCGGGGGCAGATTTTGTTGAAAACAGGGATGAAATCAACCGCACAATGCCTGTCATTCAGGCTTTGCAGACAGCGGGCATTACAACGCCCATTTCCATTGATACGCGCAAGGCAGATGTGGCTAAGGCTGCATTGAATGCGGGGGCTGTGATGTTCAATGATGTGACTGCCTTGCAGTATGATGTGGATAGCTTGCCGCTTGCCTGCGAAATGCAACCTTTTGTCTGTCTGATGCACAGCCCAAGTGACCCCAAAACCATGCAGAACGATCCGATCTATGCAAATGTTTTATTGGATATTTATGACCATTTGGAACAACGGGTGGCGGCCTGTATTGATGCGGGCCTGCCCAAGGATCGTATTATCGTCGATCCGGGTATCGGGTTCGGTAAAACCCTTGATCACAATTTACAACTGATCCGTGGCCTATCGCTGTTTCACGGGTTGGGATGCCCTGTTTTACTGGGCGTTTCGCGCAAACGCTTCATCGGCACATTGGGCGATGCGCAAGAACCTGCTGATCGTGTGCCTGGCTCTCTTGCCATAGGGTTGGAAGGTTTGCGACAAGGGGTGCAATTCTTGCGGGTACATGATGTCTGGCAAACGCGGCAAGCAATAAATTTATGGAAAACTATTTTGTGAGGGTAAATGGAGCGTAAATATTTTGGTACAGACGGTGTGCGCGGATTGGCAAACACTTTTCCGATGACGGCAGAAATGGCTTTGCGCTTGGGCGCGGCCGCAGGGCGTTACTTTCGTAAAGACAAAAAAAGCCACCGCGTGGTGATCGGCAAAGATACCCGACGTTCCAGTTATATGATTGAAGCCGCACTGACTGCGGGCTTTGCCTCTACCGGTATGGAAGTCTTCTTACTTGGCCCCGTGCCGACCCCCGCCGTTGGCATGTTGGCACGTTCCATGCGTGCAGATGTAGGCGTGATGATCTCGGCCTCACATAACCCGTACCATGATAACGGCATCAAGTTTTTCGGGCCAGATGGATATAAACTGTCCAATGCGGCTGAGTTGGAAATTGAAGCACTGGTTGATGGCGATATTGCCCTTGCTGCCCCTGAAAACATTGGCCGTGTGCAACGGATTGACGATGGTTTGGGCCGTTATATGGAATTTGCCAAAACCGCCTTTCCGCGCCATCGTTTGTTGGACGGTATGAAAGTTGTCATCGATTGCGCCAATGGGGCTGCCTATAAAGCGGCCCCGACGGTTTTATGGGAACTGGGTGCAGAGGTGATCCCTATCGGGGTTACGCCCGACGGGTTTAATATCAATCTGGGTTGTGGTTCTACCAGCACAGAGGCGGCTTCCAAAGCCGTGATCACCCATAAGGCAGATGTGGGTATCTGTCTGGACGGTGATGCTGACCGTGTGATGATCCTTGACGAAAACGGTGTTGTGGCAGACGGCGACCAGATCATGGGGCTGATCGCGTCGCGTTGGTGTGACCAAGGCTCTTTGGCCCATGACACACTTGTGGCAACCGTGATGTCGAATATGGGGCTGGAAAAATATCTGGGAAGGCGCGGCATTACATTGCTGCGCACCGATGTCGGTGACCGCCATGTGGTGCAAGCCATGCGTGAAGGTGGGTTTAATCTGGGCGGCGAGCAATCCGGCCATATCGTGATGAGCAATTATGTCACCACCGGGGACGGGTTGATCGCGGGCTTACAATTCCTGAATGCAATGATTGAAACCAATAAGCCTGCCAGCGCGTTGGCCCATGTATTTGACCCATATCCGCAGCTTTTGGAAAATATCCGTTATACGGATAAGGATCCGTTGCAGGCCGCATCAGTGAAGGCGGCGATAGCGGACGGGGAAGCGGCTTTGCAAGCCAATGGTCGGTTGCTGATCCGCAAATCAGGCACAGAACCTTTGGTGCGTGTGATGGGCGAATGCGAAGATGCAACCCTGTTGCGCCGTGTGGTGGGTGATATTACGGCAGCGGTAAAGGCGGCGGCTTAACGCCTTTTCCACTGGCTGACGCCCAAGCCAAGCAAGATCAACGCCAAGGCACCAAGGAAACTGGGCGGCAATTCTTCGCCCAGAAACACGACGCCAAAAGTCACGGCCCAGATGGGCACCTGATAATTGACCAGACTCATGAATGATGGGCCTGCTTTATTGATGATATAGACCAGCATGATGGTGGCTAGTGCCGTTGGGAATAAGCCTAAGTATAGGATGCTTAAAGTGGCTTTGGTATCGGGCAGGGCTGGAATGCCTTCAAAATAAAGTGCTATGGGCACCATCCCTATGGTGCCGACCAATAGGCCTGCGGCAGAATAGGATAACAGCCCGACAGGTGGACAACGCCGTGTGATGATACTGCCTATGGCATAGCAACTGGCGGCAGCGACGCAGGCTAGACGGGCCAAAGGTTCTAACGGATCGCCGCTTGTGCCTAAGAATGTGTTGGGCCCAACCAAGATAACCACACCTGAAAAGCCGATGATAAAGCCAATAACCTTTCGGCGGTTCATCGGGTCGCCTGCCACGAAGAAATGCGCCAATGGCAAGATTAGCAAAGGTACCACTGCCATTGAAATGCCGGCAAAGCCTGAAGCTACGCGCAGTTGGCCCCAATTCAACAATGTAAACGGGATGGCATTGGTAAACAGCCCCATGCCAAAGATGTGCAGCCATATGCGTTTGTCAGTAGGGGTTTGCCATTTTGGCAAGCCATTTCGAAAGATATAAGCAAAGCTGACCAGAAGGGATGTGGCGATAATCAATCTTAACGCGGCCACTGTCATCGGGCCAAAGCCGGTCAATGCCAGTTTTGCCCCCATAAACGAGCCACCCCAAATGATGCCCAGAATGATCAATAAAGCCCAGTTTAATAAGGAATGTGGTGTTTTAGCCGTCATGGGGTATCCTGTATGACTTTTGCTTATGCCTATAACAAACCTTTGGGGCTGAAAAGCGAAAGGCACGCCCCGAAGCGTGCCTTTTTTATTGAAATAGTGATAAAAATCAGTTCTTTTCTTTATCAACCATTTTACCGGCGGAAATCCAAGGCATCATGGCACGCAGTTTCGCACCAACCTGTTCAATCTGGTGTTCATCGTTAATGCGGCGTGTCGCTTTAAACGACGGTTGGCCAACAGCATTTTCCAGCATGAAGTCACGCACAAATTTACCGGTTTGAATATCTGTCAGAACCGCTTTCATCCGTGCCTTGGTTTCTTCATATGGCAAGATGCGCGGGCCGGAAACATATTCGCCGTATTCGGCTGTGTTCGAGATTGAATAGTTCATGTTGGCAATGCCGCCTTCATAAATCAGATCAACGATCAGTTTCACTTCGTGCAGGCATTCAAAGTAAGCCATTTCAGGCTCGTAGCCCGCTTCAACCAATGTCTCGAAACCCATGCGGATCAGCTCGACCACACCGCCACAAAGTACCGCTTGTTCACCGAACAGATCGGTTTCGCATTCTTCGCGGAAATCAGTTTCGATGATGCCTGAACGGCCGCCACCGATGGCAGAGCAATAGGATTTGCCGATTTCCAGCGCTTTGCCGGATGCGTCTTGATTAACGGCAACCAAACAAGGCACGCCGCCGCCTTTAACGTATTCGCCGCGCACTGTGTGACCCGGGCCTTTTGGCGCCATCATGATCACGTCAACGCCGGGTTTTGCTTCAATCAAACCGAAGTGGATGTTCAACCCGTGGGCAAAAGCAATCGCAGCGCCGTCTTTTAGGTTGTCGCGCACATACTTGTTGTAAGTCTCTGCTTGCAGCTCATCAGGCATGGTGAACATGATCAAGTCACACCATGCAGCGGCTTCGGCGATACCCATAACCTTCAGGCCTTCGCCTTCGGCTTTTTTGGCAGAGGCAGAGCCTTCGCGCAGTGCCACCACAACATTTTTGGCACCACTGTCGCGCAGGTTCAACGCATGTGCGTGGCCTTGGCTGCCGTAGCCCAGAATTGCAACATTCATGTCTTTAATCAGGTTCACATCGCAGTCGCGATCGTAATAAACACGCATTATAGCCTCCATAGATTAGCGAATTTGGTTATGTTTACATTTTATTAGCCGTAAGGTCGATTTCATAATTTGTAATTATTGTGGCATTGGTGTAAAATATATTCGTATAAATATGAAATAATGTAAATATCATGCAACAGCTTGATGATCTGGACAGACGTATCCTGCGGGCCTTGCAGGATGATGCCACATTGACCGCAGCCCAATTGGGCGCGCGGGTCAATTATGCCGCCGCATCTTGTTGGCGCAGGGTGGAACGCATGGAACAGGGTGGCGTGATATCCTCGCGTCAAGTTGTGCTGGATGCCAAAGCCTTGGGGTATGAGGTAGAGGTTTCCTTGCGCATCACGCTGGACAAAACCCAACCGAACGCCTTTGACGCCTTCATMGCYGCYGCCCGTGAAGTGCCAGAGGTCAATGAAATCCAGACCTTTYTGGGCCGYGTCGATGTGCGCCTGAATGTGCTGGCCCGCGAYATGGCGCATT
The DNA here is from genome assembly GCA_016764475.1 of Amylibacter sp. GTDB lineage: Bacteria > Pseudomonadota > Alphaproteobacteria > Rhodobacterales > Rhodobacteraceae > Amylibacter. The sequence goes on along the minus strand of JAESRV010000092.1, from coordinate 43,369 downwards.
AYCAGCAGATTTACCGCACCCGCATYCTGAACCTGCCSCATATCGCYGATATTGAGGCYTTGATGCTGATYGCSAAYGTKCTGGATCGWGAGGTGCTGCCATTATGATTGAYCTTGATGAYAYWGACCGCGCWATMYTRCGCRMYTTGCAAAAAGACGGCAGCCTGTCTGCGGCAACGCTGGCCAAAAAGGTAGACCTGTCACAACCCGCCGCRTGGCGCMGSGTRAAACGTTTGGAACAGGCRGGCATYATYGCAGGCCGCCGTGTGGTRCTGRAYAARGMMAARCTGGGCTTTGGCGTYAGCGTTTTTCTGGGCGTGAAACTGGCCACCAAAGGKCGGGTRTCACTGGAAGATTTTGAACGCGCGGTRTGTGCCATCCCCGAAGTGCAGGTGGTGCAACACGTGCTKGGYCTGTATGAYTACCGCYTGAGGGTRGTYGCSCGTGACATTCCCGAYTTTGAACGGGTYYTGCGGCGRCGCATYATGACATTGCCGGGYGTGGGYGAGGTTGAGGCRAATGTGCTGTTGTCCGAAGAGAAGCGACATATTGCWYTGGGGTAACAAACGGCTCGACAGGCRYGRMRYGATCTGTAARGKTYWGCCCAAACACATATAANCGGAGTTACACCCATGTCWGCCCTWTTACCCAACGTCGATCCYGATGGATTGYTWGAATTTTCCGTGGTCTTCACCGACCGYTCSYTGAACCATATGTCCGCGCAATTCCAAGGTGTTATGCGCGACATCAACGAAATGCTACTAAGCGTTTATAACGCCAAAGCCTGCGCCATTATCCCGGGCGGCGGCACCTATGCGATGGAAGCGGTGGCACGGCAATTTGCAACCGATCAAAAGGCGTTGATCTTGCGCAACGGCTGGTTTTCCTTCCGCTGGACGCAGATATTTGAAGCCTGCAACATGCCGTCCGAGGATTATGTGATGAAAGCGCGGCGTTCCGGTAACGCCCACCAATCGCCCTTTGCACCTGCACCCATTGAAGAAGTCGTGGCCAAGATCAAATCCGAACAACCCGCCGTGGTGTTCGCGCCCCACGTGGAAACTTCCAGCGGCATGATCCTGCCTGATGACTATATAAAAGCGGTGGCGGATGCAGTGCATTCCGTGGGCGGTTTGTTTGTGCTTGATTGCATCGCATCGGGCTGCATCTGGGTTGATATGGCAGCCACGGGTGTGGATGTATTGATCTCTGCCCCGCAAAAAGGCTGGTCAGCATCGCCTTGTGCAGGCCTTGTGATGATGTCGGACGCCGCAATAGCACGCATGGGCGAAACCGAAGGCACCAGTTTTTCTGCCAACCTGAAAACATGGGCCAACATCATGAACGCCTACACAGGCGGCGGTCACGCCTATCACGCCACCATGCCCACAGACGCGCTGAAAGATTTCCGCGATACCATGCTGGAAACCCGCGAATACGGCTTTGACAAACTGAAACTGGCACAACAGGAATTGGGCGATAAGGTACGTGCGGTACTTGCTAAGCGCGGCTTTACATCCGTGGCCGCCACAGGTTACGGCGCACCCGGTGTCGTGGTCAGCTATACCGATGAYGCRGGCCTGCAAAACGGCAGCAAGTTTTCTGCCCAAGGCGTGCAAATTGCAGCCGGTGTGCCRYTRCGCTGTGATGAGCCAGAGGATTATTCMACCTTCCGTYTGGGSYTGTTYGGCYTKGAYAAGCTTTATGATGTRGATGCAACCGTKGCGCGGTTGGAAGMGGTGCTRGAYCARGTSRSYTAAACGCTRCCCAACCCCYTACGCATCAAGGATTTRCGAACMGGYGCAAACCCGTGCAGGGTTTGCAGCCCCTTCAGGCGYAGGGCTTTTAACGTGTCACTGTTGGTCATYGCGGCRCGGTTCAGCATGTTSACSCCGTTCACCCGCATYTTGATGTCMYYRARGCGGGCCTTTTGATARGCSGCMAGCATTKSKGGGCTGCCSATRYYRTCGGGGTTTTCWASGCTTAAATCCAGCAGRCAYTGAATRTCKGTCAGGCTCATGTTCAASCCTTGCGCACCAATAGGCGGGATCACATGGGCGGCTTCCGCAATCAGGGCGGTGCGCGGGCCATATAGTTTTTCGGCCAAGCGGCTGATGATCGGCCAGATCATGCGACGGCTTTCCAGTTTCAACTCACCCAATATACCGCAAGACCGTGCGTTTGCGGTTTCAATAAAGCTGTCATCATCCATCGCCATCAACGCGGCGGCATCGGGGCCTTTTTCCATCCAGACCACGGCGGAATAATGCACCCCGTCCATATCGCGCAAAGGCACCACCGTAAACGGCCCGCCGGAACGGTGGATTTCGGTTGAGATATTTTCATGCGGCAGCGGGTGCGATACTGAAAACACAATCGCCTTTTGCCCGAACCGCCATGTTTTAGCCGTTATCCCCAGCATATCGCGGGTGGGCGAATTGCGCCCGTCAGCAGCCAGCACCAGCTTGCAATCGGCTTGGGCTTGGTTGGAAAGTTTCACATAGGCGCGATCCGTGCGCGGAGTGATTTTTCTGGTTTCCACACCTGTCAAAAACGTGACCGTGTCCAGCTCTTCAATGCGTTTCAGCATTTCACGGCGCAACAGCCAGTTGGGCAGGTTCCACGCGAAAGGTTCATCCGATATTTCTGACGCCACAAAATCCGCGATGGTGCGCACCTCGTTCACTTCACCCCCCGCATCAGCCAGCCGCATGATGTCAAGCGGGGTGGCATATGCTTCAAGATGCGGCCAGATACCCGCCGCTTTCAGTGTATTACGGGCAGGTTGCAAAAACGCCGTGCTGCGCAAATCGGATTTGGAATCGGCCTCGATGGTGACCGGCGGGGCAGGGTCAACGCAGACAACGCTGAAACCGGCCGAGCCAAAGGCGCAAGCGGCGGTCATGCCAGCTATTCCGCCGCCTGAAATCATAATGTCTGTGCTGATACGTTCCATGTGTTAACCTTAGGCCGATTGGCTAAGGGCGGAAAGGCCCGTGAGCCGCGACAGAAAGTCCGTTAGATTATTGGTCTGATAATGAATGTAGGGGCGGTCGTCTTTTGGCCCGACAAGCACGGTTTTCATCCCCATGGCATGGGGTATTTCCAGATTGCGTTGGTCATCTTCAAACAGGGCGGCGGTTTCGGGGTTCACCCCGTCAAGCGCAAACACCCGTTCAAATGCCACCCGCCGTGGCTTGGGTTCATAGCCCGCATGTTCCACGCCGTACATTGCATCAAACACACCACTTAAACCGCGTGCCTGCGTTACCCGTTCCGCGTGCGTGCGTGATCCGTTAGTGTAAACGATTTTGCGCCCGTCCAGTTGTTGAATAGCCGCCCGTAAATCGTGATCGGCCTGCACGTGCGACAGGTCAATCTGATGCACCACATCCAAAAACGGTTCAGGATCAAGGTCATGCACTTCCATCAACCCCGCCAAAGTGGTGCCGTATTGCGCCCAGTAATCCGCTCGCAATTTATTGGCCGTGGGCTGGTCAAGCTTCAAGCTGTCCATCACATACGCGGTCATCAACACATCAATTTGATCAAACAGCGCATCCGAGGGCGGATAAAGCGTGTTATCAAGGTCGAACACCCATGTGGTGACATGTGAAAAAGCCTGTTGCATATCTGTGTATTATTGGGTCAGCTTGGTGACGTCTAGGAGGAAATATGGTTAATAAGTTGGACTGGCAGGGCAGTGTCGGCAAAGAATGGTCAAAACGTATGGACGGGCTTGACCCTTTACTTGGCCCCGTGGGCGATATGGGCATCACTGCCTTGGGTAATGTAGCCGCTAAACGCGTGTTGGATGTGGGCTGCGGGGCAGGCAGCACCAGCCGCGCCTTGGCATCATTGGCGGCAAACGTAACGGGTGTGGATATATCCCAAGACCTGCTGGCTTTGGCAAAGCAGCAAGGCGCGGCCGATTATATTTTGGCAAATGCAGCGGTTGACCCCTTGGGCGGGCCTTATGATGCGGTCTTTTCACGCTGTGGCGCGATGTTTTTCGATGATGCGGTTGCAGGTTGGGCACATATCCGCAACGCAACCGTTCAGGGTGGCAATCTGGTGATTGTGTGCTGGTGTGCGGCACAGGAAAACGGCTGGGCCAGCATTCCGATAAAGGCTGCAGCTTCTTTATTGGGCGAAATGCCACCACCACCCCCTGCGGGAACGCCGGGGCCTTTTGCATGGGCAGATCCGGGTTTTTTTGCCCCCATCTTGGAAAACGCCGGCTGGAATAATCTTGCATGGCGTGCGGTTGAAGCGCACGCGGTTCTGACCACAGGCGATGACCCCGATCCAGTTGCGCGTGCGGTTCAATTTACATTGCGCATCGGCCCGCTTGCCCGCCGTCTGGAAGGCATGCCGCCTGAAAAACGCACGGAAATTGCGCAAGTTGTAGCCGCCGCCTATCAAGAATATCTGGACGGGGATGCGGTTCGTGTGCCAACAAAGGCGTGGATCATAACCGGGAACGCTTGAAGGCGAGAATATGAAATCACATGAGAAGATAAAACAGGCGCAAGCTTTGTTGCAAGAAGCCCACCAAGAGTTAAGCGATTTTCTGAAAACCGAACGCTCGCGGCGGCGTGGTGAGGCTTTGCGCCAAATCCATACCATATCAAACATGCTGTCGCCAACGCCGTTGTTTTTTTCGCAATCAGGGCAAGACCGGATGATAGACCGTCTTTTGGATGGCAAACGGGATGGTGTGTTTGTTGATATTGGTGGATATGACGGGGTAACCGGCTCTAACACCTTGTTTTTTGAAGTTTTTCGGAATTGGACGGGTATTGTGGTAGAGCCGTCACCGACCCAGTTAAAACTGGCAAAAGCTGCGCGAAAATGCTCTTGTCTGGGGTTTGCTGTGGCGGGTAAAACGGGTAAATCGGAATTTATGGAAGTGGCTTCCGGTTATACCCAGATGAGCGGTTTTTTGGATAGTTATGACGCGGATTTACTGACCAAAGTCAGGGCCAACCCACAGCATCAAGAGGTTATACATGTGTTGCAAAAGAAAACTTTGCAGTCCATTCTAAACAGCCGAAAACTGAAGCAAGTTGATTTTCTGTCACTGGATGTGGAAGGTGGCGAGATGGATATCTTGACCAATTTCCCGTTCGATAAATTCGATATTGATATATTCAGCATAGAAAATAATACCCAGTCGTCGGATTTGCCACAGTTGATGAAATCCAAAGGGTATGATTTGGTGGAATTTGTCGGTGTCGATGATATTTATCGCAAGGCAAAAATGTAAAGGGCACCCCGTGAAAAACCAAAAAGATGCATATAAGCTAATCCTTAATGCCATAGATACGGGTACCTATAAGCCAGGGGATCGGTTGGTTGAAAATGAATTGGCTGATCGTTTCTTGGTTTCAAGAACCCCCATTCGTGAAGCGTTGCAGCGTTTGGAAACCCAAAACCTGCTGGCCCGTGACGGGCGGTCTTTGATCGTTGCATCGCTGGATCACACCCAACTGGCAGAGCTTTATGAAGTGCGTGCAGAGCTAGAAGGGCTGGCAGCCCAATTGGCCGCCCAACATGCAACCCCTGAAGAGGTGCGTGTTTTATACGATATGATCGCGACAGATCGAAAAATCAGCAATGATCCGGCTAAGCTGTCGCGGGCTAACCGCCGCTTTCACAATCAAATCCATCTGGCCAGCCGCAACCGCTATCTGATCAGCCAGTTGGAAATGGTGCATCGTTCCATGGCGTTGCTGACATCGTCTGCATTGGCGGTTGAAGGTCGTAGTGAGAAAACCCTGAATGAACATGAAGCGATTGTTAATGCGATTGCAAACGGCGATGGAGAGGCTGCTAACGAAGCCTTGAAAACGCACCTGTCTTTTGCCTTTGAAACGCGCCTGAAAATTGATGCAGGCGAAGTTTAACACGCACTCAATAGCCCGTGGGGCTGCCCGAGTTACGCGTCAGTTTATGAATGTCCTTGGCATATAGTTGATCGTTCAACCCATGTTCGCTTTTATCCCAATATTCCGGGCGTACAAAAACCTCGAATAGGGCTTTGTAAGAAGCAAGAAAAGCAATAGGCCAGTAGAAAATTATTGTTGGCAACCAAGGTCTTAAATGTTTGTGGTGGCTTGAATATGTCGCTTTATACCCCAAAATAAGGGACATGATTTCGGTTGCGATAAATGTGACGGTTAAGGTATTGATAAACCATATGGGCAGCTCTGTGTATATCGGCAAACCGACACCAAAACTAAGCAACCACATTGGTAATATTATCAAGGCCAATGGGCATATGATCCAGGGTACAACAGACAAGGATAGCATTGTTAATATAGCATAAATACCGATTTTTTTGTGCAGTTCAACTGGGTTCCTCATATGCACATAAGCCGTTAAGAATAACCCTTTCAGCCAGCGGGACCGTTGTTTTATCCACGGCAGAAGACGATAATTAGCTTCTTCATATGTGACAGTGTTGATCCATGAACAGCGATACCCCATTCGGTATAACCGGTACCCTAAATCAGCGTCTTCAGTGACATTATAAGCATCCCAACGCCCGATATCTTCAAGCACGTCACGGCGAAAAAAAACGGAGGTTCCGCCTAATGGAATAGGCAGTTTTAATTTGTCTAATGCTGGTAATATCACCCGAAATAAAATGGCGTACTCGATGGTAAAACAGCGTGACATCCAGTTGGTATCTGTATTGTAAAAATCCAAAATACATTGAATACAGGCGACATCATTACCCGATACCGCAAATTTTTGAATGACCTGTTCAATTTGATTTATCTCGGGCGCGTCTTCGGCATCATAAATACCGATGATACTACCGCTGCAAAAATCCAGCGCATAGTTCATTGCGCGCGGTTTTGTTTGTAGATCCCCTTTTGGAACCTCAATTATTTTCATGTAGTAAGGTAATTCCAAACCTTCTAATGCGGCTTTGGTTTTAGGGTCGTTTTCTTCATACACAAAACAGATTTCCAAAAGTTCTTTTGGATATGCAAGGGCTTGCATCCGTGCCACTAGACGTTCCAGAATGGCTGTTTCCTTAAATAAAGGGAGTAATATTGAAACTTTGGGGCGTTTTATTAATGCCTGTGGTCGTTGTGATAATGATGGCTTTTCAACCTGTATTCGCAATGCCAAAAGGCAGGTTATTCGAAACCCCATTAACATGATCAGGGCGGCAAATACCAGTGTCAGTAACATCAGTAATAACTTGGCAGGTGCGATAAAGATAAAGCCGGCACATGCAATAAAAAAAATGATCCCCCCCCAGATGTACGATTTAATAGATCGTGCCCATGATCGGCAACTCATATGCGCAGGGCAGTTAACCAATGCGGCTTCTTGCAACCGCTTACTTTGATCAGACATAATAAAGTCTTGTAAGCACTGGGGTTTGAGCAAGACAAAGTTAATTATTTTACTTGATTTCCGAAACATTTCGCGCAATTTACCCATCGAGTTTGGATTGCTTAAAGCAATAGTCAAACCCTGCTTTGTGTTGCGCCAAATAATATACCCGTGTTTCAAGGATGATTGCGGGTCGGAAAAATCAACCCAATTGGTTGAAGGCGGGCATTTATTCAGGTCAATAATATCCAGATTGTATTGCACACTTAAAGCCCAATAAAGCTGATCTATTGTGATCTTGCCCATCCCGATAAGGATTTCACCAATATAGGCTTGCTCTACGCGTTGAATGCTCCACGCTTTTAAAAGATCACCCTCGGTGACCCAGTTTTTAGAAACTAAAATGGTCCCAAGACGGGGCTTTTGGGCTGCGGCGGAAATATCCACTTCCGTGGTATTTGGAACGATTTTAAGATGTGTAACAGAACGCGGCATGAGCAAAGACCAGAATATGTGATCTTATGCTTTTCAAAATATGGTTAAATGTTTCTTAATTTAGCTTAAAGAAGCGGCAAATCGTTCAAAAAGATAGAAACTGTCTTGTGGGCCGGGGCTGGCCTCGGGGTGATGCTGCACTGAAAAAACCGGGCGGTTTTTAATGCGAATACCGCAGTTAGAGCCATCAAACAGTGACACATGGGTTTCAATGATGCCATCGGGCAAAGATTGCGCATCCACCGCAAACCCGTGGTTCATAGAGGTGATTTCCACCTTGCCTGTGGCGTGTTCTTTCACAGGGTGATTTGCCCCGTGATGACCATGGCTCATCTTCATGGTTTTGCCGCCTAAAGCCAATGCCAGCATTTGGTGGCCCAAGCAGATACCGAAGATCGGCAGATCAGTTGTATCCAGAATTTCCTTGATCATCGGCACCGCATATTCGCCAGTTGCCGCAGGGTCGCCGGGGCCATTGGACAAAAAGATACCCGCAGGTTTATGGGCCAACACTTCTTCAGCCGTGGCCGTGGCCGGCATGACAGTTACATCACATCCAGCAGAGGCCAAGCACCTTAGAATATTGCGTTTTGCACCGTAATCAATCGCTACAACTTTCTTGCCCGTCACCCTGCCTTCGGGGTAGCCATCAGGCCATGCCCAGCGTTGTTCATTCCAGTTATAGGATTGCGTACAAGTGACTTCCTTAGCCAGATCAAGCCCTTCCAGACCTGAAAAAGCACGGGCGTGCGCCAGCAGGGCTTCAATATCGAAATCCCCGTCTGCATTATGGGCTATTGCCACATGCGGTGCCCCTTGATGGGTAATCGCACGGGTCAGGCGGCGGGTATCAATGCCGCCCACACCAATGCGCCCGCGTTTGGCCAGCCATGCAGGCAGGGTTTCTTGGGCACGCCAGCTTGACGGCTCTGTAGGGTCCCATTTCACCACCATGGCACGCGCCACAGGGTCAGCGGTTTCATCGTCTTGCTCATTCACGCCGGTGTTGCCGATATGGGGGAAGGTAAACGTGATGGCTTGGCCTGCATAAGACGGATCAGTCATGATTTCCTGATAGCCCGTCATGGCGGTATTGAAGCATAATTCGGCCTGAATCACCCCATAAGCCCCAAAGCCATGCCCGTAGAATATGGTTCCATCAGCCAAAACAATGCAAGCCGTTGGTTTTCCCTGATTATTCCGGGGTGCAGCAGCTTTCGACATGGCCAGTTTCCTATGATGAATTTGGCGCAAACTACGGCTTTGCCGGTAAATGGTCAAGGCATGTAAAAAATCAAAAAACCCCGAATTTCAGAGACTTAGAGCGTAGGGTTTTTATTGTCTATTTATGTTGAGTTAGGTAGAGTGGTAGGTCAGAAATACTGAAATTGGGACGGGAGCCCCTTATCATGCGAGACAGATTAAAAAGCGCTATGAAGCAAGCGATGGTGGATAAAGAGAAAATCCGCTTAGGCACAATACGGCTGATAAACGCTGCGATCAAAGACCGCGATATTGCGGCGCGTAGTGACGGGAATATGGACGGTGTTTCAGATGACGATATTCTGGGCATTATGACCAAAATGGTTAAACAACGGGTAGATAGTGCTGCAACTTATGCAGGGGCCGGGCGGCAAGAACTGGCGGATCAGGAACTCAGCGAGATTAAAGTGATAGAAGAGTTTTTGCCCAAACAACTGTCCGAAGATGAAACCCGTGCCGCCGTGCAGGAAGTTATTGCAGCCGTCGGGGCCACATGTGTACGCGATATGGGCAAAGTCATGGGCGCTTTAAAGGCGCAATATGCCGGAAAAATGGATTTTGGTAAGGCTGGTGGTGCGGTTAAGGAATTGCTGGGTTAGGGGCAAAACAGCCCTGCATGACAAACGTCAGGTTTTGGATATTTGAAAAGTAAGAAGGATGCGCATGTTTCTTGCGCTTTTGAAACTTTCATATAAGCGTTGATTTTCTAGAAATACCCTATTTTGTTCTTCGACATCGGTAATAACCTCAATTTCAGTTCCGCTGCTTTTTACTGATGCCATGAAATCCTCTAGCTTTTCACTCGATAAAACAGGAATTGAAATTGTGCTACCGTTTGTTGCGCGGATATCTTTTGAATGATCGCGATCACGCTCTTTAGATAGACATTTCTGGTAAGCGTAATCAATAGAGCCTTCCAGATAATAATAGAATCGCCCACCATTTAATGGTTTATAATCTGGTGCCACGATTGTTTTTTTAGCACCGTCAAAATTAACGACGTGAACCTTATGAAGCACAGTCTGGTGGTATTTTAGACAACAATAAGAGGCACCGTTTCCGTGCTTGTTGTGGTAACGAATTTCGCCACGGGTCCATTCTTGTTTGGAATCTAACCAATCCCCATCCTGATACTCAGTGGTGAACTCTGGGAATTGTTTGTAGAATGTAGTATTATCTTCCCAGCTCGCCCAACAATCCGATGAGTGTTGAAGGTATATTTTCACTCTATCAAGCGGGGTCTGGGTCAGGCCAAAGCGTTCTTTCCACATATATTCGACATCGTGGAATGAGGCACTTTTATCTTTAGCGGTATTGGTGTCACCTATGCGTGTATAGATGTGAAGCGGTCTGACAGGATCGTATTCTAAACGCATTGAATATGGTTTTGAGGGTTCATCACCTATCACAAGAACATCGACGTCTTTGCCATCAAGTATAATCGTTTCAAGCTGAATGTTTGGGTAAAGTGAGTGAAAGAATTTATCTGCATTACTTTTGAACAGGTCAAGTATTTTGGCTTGAGAGCGTCTGGAATTGTCGTCTTCTACGCCAATAACTTTATGTGTTTTATTGCAAACACCGTAAATCAAATAACGATCTCCATCGTGTCGGGCGTTTGCAAGGCACAAGATGTCATGGATCAATATACCGTTATCATTCTGGTGCTTCAGTTTGAAATCCCAATAAGTGCCTTCTTTTTTCTGGTCGATCAAGCTTTTGATAGTATCACGTAAGTTTTCATTATTGTTAATCATATATATACCGTTATTTTTATACCTCTATGTAACATACTTTTGCCCAATGTTATATCCACCCAAACCCACCAAGCTTGCAAGCAACGCGATACCCTCACCACCTGAGCGCATTCAAAGAATGCGCAGCCCATCCCCCTCTGGGGGGATCGGGGATGGGCTTTTGTAACCGTTGATCCAGGTGGGTCTATGAAGTTGATCCGCTTGGGTATTTGACCGTCATCACCCGATTTATTCGGGTGACCGCGTTCCACGCAACGCAGGCAACCCGATCCCGATCGCGGCAAAGCCGCCGTCTGCGGCAATTTGTTGCCCCGTGATATAACTGGCTTCTTCACTGCATAGAAACACGATCAGGTTGGCAATCTCACCCTCGTCTCCGTAACGATCCATCGGGATGGCATCGTGGTAAGCGGCGCGGATTTCAGGCGAATGTACTGCCAAGGCCAGTTTGGTGTTCACCGGGCCGGGGGCCACGGCGTTGACGCGGATACCCAACTCACCCAGTTCGGCGGCCTGTTGCAAGGTCAGATGTGCCAATGCGGCCTTGGAGGTGCCGTAAGCCACTCGCAATGTGCTGGCGCGCAGGCCTGATATGGAGGTGATGTTGACCACAGCACCTTTAGCCTTTGCAAGTAAATCCGTGCAGGCCTGTGTCATCAGAAACGAGCCATCCAAATTGGTTGCCATAACCCTGCGCCAGCGTTCAAAGCTGGTTTCCTTGATCGGGCCGAAATCAGCCACGCCTGCGTTATTGACCAACGCGTCCAACTGGCCGTATTGCGTTATGATCTCTGCAGTTAGGCGATCCACCTGATCGGGGTCGGATATATCTGCTTCAATCGGCAAAACACCTTTCAGCGGTTTTGAAGCAATTTTCAGTTCATCGCCATCCCTGTCGATCATCGCCACCTGCCAGCCAAGGCCAAGCAGTTTCTTTGTGGTGGCTAGACCTATACCGCGTGCGGCACCTGTTACCAATGCGTGTTTCAAATCGGTTTCCCTTGGTTTAAGTTTTTCAAAGCATCCTCGATTGTGTGTTTCAAGTCCACCCGTTCTTGGAGGCTAAGAAATGCGCTCAATTCTATTTCGCGGTCGCCACCCGTCATGGGCAGGTAGTGCTTTATGGTACGCGTATCACGCTGTTTCAGCTTCACCCAATAAGGGTTGCCATCGCCAACTGTCTCGATCAGTCTTTACTTCGTCCAACATCTCACGCAGCAGTTGGTATAATCGTGGTAACGCGCGGGCTGAAGCCCGCCCTACAGGATCAACAAAATTTCACTGCCCGCGCAACCATTCCATCACGGCACCGCGCACTGATTGTTCCCCGGATGCGCGTGCTTCATTGATCACGTCGCGGACCTCTTCCAGATTGACCCGCCGTAGCAAGTGTTTCACCGGGCTAATACTGGCAGGGCGCATTGATAGGTTGCGCAGGCCCATGGCGACAAAACACAAGGCTTCAACCGGGCGGCCTGCGTCTTCACCGCAAAAACTGACAGGGGTTTCGAACAGATCACAGCGGGCGGCGATTTGTTCGATAAATGTAAGGAAACTGACGTTCAGAGTGTCATAACGGCGGCGCACACGTTCGTTTTCTCTGTCGGCCGCATAGAAAAACTGCTTCAGATCATTGCCACCGATGGAAATAAAATCGCACGTCTCGAAAAACTGGTCAGGTGCAAAAGCCAAGCTTGGGGTTTCCAGCATGGCACCCACTTTCACGTCCGAAGGCATCACATGCCCCAAACGTTCCTCATTACGCAGCACTTTGCCAAGCATGGCTTTGGCATCTCGAAACTCGTCAAACTGCGCGATAAACGGGAACATAATGCGCAAGGGCCGACCGTTGGCAGCGCGGATAAAAGCTTGCAATTGCATACGCATGACACCGCGTTTATCCAGCCCCACACGGATCGCCCGCCAGCCCATTGCAGGGTTGGGTTCATCCTCGGCGCGTAAGTACGGCAGTACTTTGTCTGACCCGATATCAAGCGTGCGAAAATTCACGGGTATTCCGTCAGCGGCATCAAAGACACGGCTATAAAGACTGGCCAGATCGGATCTTTTCGGCATTGATTTACTAAGCAGGAATTGCAGCTCGGTGCGAAATAATCCAACCCCTTCGGCCCCTGAACTTTTCAGGCTGGGCAGATCTGCCATTAGCCCGGCATTCATCTGCATGCCAATGGTGACACCGTCTAGGGTGGTCGCGGTTTTGGTGCGGATCGCCGCGTATTTTTGCTGGGCTTCGGCCAGCATGGCGATTTTGTCTTTGAAGGCGCTAACGATGGTTTCATCGGCACGCAAATGCACCACACCTTGGTCGCCATCGACCAGTATCTCATCGCCGTTCAGGGCCTCGCGGGTAATATTTTCGGCGTGGATCACCATCGGTATCGCCCATGCGCGGGCAATAATGGTGGCGTGTGACCCGACCGAACCGTTTTCCAGCACCAGCCCTTTGATGTTCTTGCCGTATTCCAGCAATTCGGCAGGGCCGATATTACTGGCTACCAGAATGGCATTATCCGGCACTTTATCCTTGGCAGAACGCCCTTGGCCCGTCAGCAGGCGCAACAGGCGGTTTGACAGGTCATCCAGATCGTGCAGCCGCTCGCGCAAATAGGGATCAGGCACGCGTGACATGCGCGCACGGGTTATCGATTGTTCTTTTTCCACCGCCGCCTCTGCCGACAGGCCGCTGTCGATATTGGCTTCCAGCCGTGAAACCCAGCCGCGTGAGTTGGCGAACATGCGGTAAGCTTCCATCACTTCTTGTTGTTCTTTATCGCCGGATTTGCTGGCATTCAGCAAATCATCCACATTCAGACGCAGCAATTTGATCGCCTTTTTCAGGCGTTTCTTTTCAACCTTTGGGTTGTCTGCAATCGGGTTGGTGATGACAATCTTGGGATCATGCAGCAGCACAACACCCTTGGCCGCCCCTTCTTGGGCGGAACCGCCTTTGAACAGATGTGGGCGTTGGTGCGGGGCGGTCATGGCTTCGCCTTCGCCGGTAAAAGCGCCCAGTTCTTTCATTTCGGCAATGACCATCGCCACCACTTCCAACGCGTAAATGTCGTCATCGGTGTATTTGCGCGGTTCTTTGTTTTGCACAACTAAAACGCCCAGAACCTCGCCCAGCCGTTGAATAGGCACACCTAAAAGCGAGGAAAATAATTCCTCACCAGTTTCGGACATATAGCGAAAACCCTTGGTATTGGGCGCATCCAGCGCATTGATCGGGGATGCCAGCTTGGCCACGCGCCCGACAAGCCCTTCGCCCACCCGCATACGGGTTTGGTGAACCGCTTGCGGGTTTAACCCTTCGGTGGCGCAAAGTTCCAGTGTCTGTCGATCACGGCGCAGGTAAATCGAGCAGACTTCGGTTTCCATACTTTCGGAAACCAGTTGGGTGATGTGATCCAAGCGTTCTTGCCCGGCCCCGTCTTCGGCCAGCGTATCACGCAGCCTTTGCAGTAATGTTCTGGATGTAACGCCGCTTTTTTGACCCATGAAACTCTTACGCTGCTTTTTCTAGTTCAAAAGCATCATGCAACGCGCGGACGGCGAGTTCCATATATTTACGGTCGACCAGTACAGATATTTTAATCTCAGAGGTTGTAATAACCTGAATATTCACGCCTTCATCGGCTAAAATGCCGAACATTTTGCCAGCAACACCTGCCTGTGAACGCATACCGTTGCCCACGATTGAGATTTTAGCGACATTCGGGTCGTTCAATAAAGCTTTATAATTCAGCTCACCTTCATCTTGTGCTTTGCCTAGCGCATCTTCGGCCAATGCTATCTGGTCTGTGGGGCAGGAAAAAGTCATATCCGTGCGCCCGTCGTCAGAAATGTTCTGCACGATCATATCCACGTTCACGCCAGCCTCTGCAAGCGGGCGAAAAATTGCTGCCGCAACACCGGGGCGGTCGGCCACGGACACAAGCGTCATTTTGGCTTCATCACGGGAATAAGCCACACCTTTTACCACACGAATATTTTCCACAATGTCCTCTTCCCGACACACCAATGTGCCTACGTTTTCTGATATATCTTCTTCAAAACTGGAGAGTACCCGCAATCTCACGCGGTAACTACGGGCCAGCTCTACGGAACGGGTTTGCAGTACTTTTGCGCCGAGTGACGCCAGTTCCAGCATCTCTTCATAGGATATTTTTTCCAGCTTGCGGGCATTGTCCACAATGCGCGGGTCGGTGGTGTAGATACCATCCACATCGGTATAAATATCGCAGCGTTCTGCGCCAAAGGCTGCCGCAAACGCCACCGCTGTGGTATCTGATCCGCCGCGCCCCAATGTGGCCGTGCGCCCGTCAGCCATAACACCTTGAAAGCCTGCCACAATGGCCACTTTTGTGCCATCCGCAAAAGACGCTTCAATGTTTTCGCTTGGAATGGCGTCAATGCGCGCGCCTTCATGGTGGCCAGTGCATTTGACCGGCACTTGCCAACCCTGCCAGCTACGGGCAGGCACACCCATGGCTTGCAACCGCATGGCCATCAGGCCGGATGTGACATTTTCGCCAGATGATACAACCGCGTCATATTCCGCCTTGTCATGCAGGCCAGTTTCAGGTGCGCTGTCTTTGACCCAGCCCACCAATTCATTGGTTTTGCCAGACATGGCTGACACGATCACGATCACCTCATGGCCCTGTTCAACCTCTTGGCGCACCTTACCAGCCGCATTTGCGATCTTATCCAGATCCGCCACAGAAGTTCCGCCAAATTTCATCACAATGCGCGACATTATCTTCGTTCCATGCACAAGTATTCTTTTGCGGTTTATTACGCGGGATGGGGACGGGGGGCAAGAGGAAGCTACAACCCCAAATCGCGTGCGATCTTGGCCAAAGCCGCAGCATTGCCGCCGCCGGTTTTATCGCGGATGGCTGATCGGTGGCTTTCTACCGTGCGAATACTGATCTTAAGACCATAGGCGATTTCCTTGTTCAGATGGCCTTTGGCAATCAGGGACAGCACTTGCTTTTCGCGTTTGGTCAGCCCGTAAACACACTGGGTACTGTCTTGTGGCCCTGATGCGTTTTGCAGGCTGGCGGCCAGTTTCGGCCCCAGATATGTAGCCCCTTCAGCCACAGATCGGATGGCGTTCAGCATTTCGGGTTTGGACACATCTTTCAACACAAAACCACTGGCCCCGATGCGCAGGGCTTCCTGGATATATTCATTGTCATCATAGATCGACAGGAACAGAATGCGGGTTTTCAAGCCCAAGCCCATGATCTTTTGCGCCGCTTCCAGCCCGTTCATTTCGGGCATGGATATGTCTAGCAAAAGCACGTCGGGGATCATGCGTTTGCACAGATCAATCGCTTCCAGCCCATTACAGCCTTCGGCGATAATCTCGATATAGGGCACATCGGACAAGCGCGCGCATATACCTTCGCGCAGCAGGTCGTGATCGTCAACGATGATCAGTTTGATGTCTTTCATGCCTTTGGCCTGCTTATGTTGATCGGTAGAGATACCAATATGCCAAAGCCCGTTGGTTTGACCAGCTTGAACTGAATGTCACCACCATGATTGTCAATGCGTTCTTGCATATTGCGCAATCCCAGCCCTGCGGTTTTTTGCAAGAAATGGTCACCAAGTGCGGCACCTTGCCCGTTATCTTTGATTTCCAGTTGAATTTTTGATTTGGTTTTATTTAAGGTTATTGTAATTTCGGTCGCTTGCGCATGTTTGGCAATATTGGTCAGTGCTTCTTGCACAACACGATAAAGGGCTGTTTTGGCCTCATCGGTTAACAGGTCATGCATCGGTTGCGCGTCTACTGTGACGTTGAATTTACTATGGGCCTCAAATTCTTTCCCCAAACCTTTCAGGGCTGCGGCCAACCCGATGTCATCCAAAACCGAGGGGCGCAAATCCATTGAAATGCGGCGTACTTCACTGATCGCGGCGTCAAGCGTGGTCATGGATTTTTCAATCGGTTGTATGATCTTGGTGCCTTTGCGGGTTTGGCCAAGGGCGGCTTCAATGCCGTAGCGTGCCGACACCAGAAGCTGGCTGATACTGTCATGCAATTCGCGTGATACGCGTTTGCGTTCATCCTCTTGAATTTCCACAATCCGTGCGGTCAGTTTTTTCAACTTGGCATCCGCCAGCCGTTGTTCGGACAGTTGCAGGCTGGCTAAAATCATTGTGGTGGTGGCAATGACCGCAGTCATCAAAAGCAACAGGTAAATCCGTGTCTGGCGGATGGTTTTTTGTATTTCGCTTTGCACCGCATTTACTTTACTGGTCACATCATCCAGATAAATCCCTGTGCCTAGCATCCAGCCCCAACGCGGCAAGTATGCGGCAATTGCCAGTTTGTTCACATAATTCCCGCTGGATGGTTTGCGCCAGACATGTTCATAAAATCCGCCGCCTTCCTGGCCGATCTTGATCATATCGCGCACGATATTTTTGCCTTCGCCATTCTTCAGCCCAATCCAGTTGCCGCCGACGAAATACGTTAAGCGCGGGTTCACGATGTTGGTGCCGTCCTTATCGTAAACGAAAAAGTAATTGTCTTCGCCATAAGACATTTTGCGCAGTATTTCCGTGGCTTCGCGTTGCGCTGTGCGCCGCGTCTTCAAGTTTGAATTATAGGTCGGTGTCACCGCTCCTTCGGCCAGTTTAATGTAGTTTTCCAACTCGGTTCTTTTCAATTCCAGATACATCTTTTCAACGATATCACCTTGGGTGCGTACCAGTTGGGTGGATTGGTAGTTCACCACAAAAACTGTGGCCACGGATATCAATATGATTGGCAACAAGGCGATGAAGATCAGTTTTGTCTTATAATTCATAGGCTACCCTTTCCGGATATGCTTATTTACATGAATAATGCGGATATAGAAAGTTATCAGACTTCGGTAGTACTACGGATACAAACACGTAGTACTGCGTGTTGTTATGTGTTCACTATAGAACTAGACAGAATCAACTATTTTGCGCCATAGTGCGCATCTAGTATCCATTGGGAGGAATTATATGGAACGTCGTAAGTTTTTAACCGGTGCTGCAATTGCAGGCGCCGCTACAACGCTGGCTGCACCTTCGGTTGCACAAGGTAAAATTGATATGGTTATCGTGTCCACTTGGCCACGTGATTTTCCAGGTTTGGGCCTACCGGCACAACGCTTGGCTGCACGTATTGGCGAGCTGACAGACGGTGAGATCAATGTGCAATACTTCGCAGCAGGTGAACGCGTTGGTGCGTTTGACAGCTTTGACGAAGTGGCATCCGGTAACGCACAAGCCTATATCGCGGCTGACTACTACTGGAAAGGCAAACACCCGGGTTGGGCTGCATTTACAGCCATTCCGTTTGGTCTGACATACACAGAAATGGACGCATGGATTAAGTTCGGTGGCGGTCAAGAATTGTGGGATGAAATCGCAGGCGAGTTCGGCTTGAAAAACTTTGCAATGGGCAACACGGGCGTGCAAATGGGCGGTTGGTTCAACAAAGAAATTGAATCACCTGATGACCTGAAAGGTCTGAAAATGCGTATTCCAGGTCTTGGCGGCGACGTTATGGCCAAATTGGGCGTATCCCCTGTAACACTTCCGGGTGGTCAGATTTACGAAAACCTTGTATCTGGCGCACTTGACGCGACAGAGTGGGTTGGCCCGTATAACGACTATTTCATGAAGTTCTATGAAGCTGCGAAATACTACTATTTCCCGGGTATGCACGAGCCGGGCGCACAGCTTGCAATGGGCATGAATGGCGAGTTCTGGGGTAGCCTATCCGACACCCACAAAGCCATCATCCAGGCCGCTTGTAACGAAGAAAACTCACGTACAATGGCAGAAACAAATGCCAACAACGGTGCGTATCTGAAGAAGCTGGTGAATGAGCATGGTGTGGTCGTTCGTGAATTTAACGATGACCTTTATGATGCGTTTGGTGAAGCTTCTGCTGAAGTTATGGAAGAAACCCGTGATCACAGCCCGTTGGCTAAGAAAATCATGGATTCTGTTGCTGATGCACGTGCTGAAATTGGCGCATGGACTGCTATGTCCGACATGGCTTACGTTCAAAAGCGTAACCGCGTTTTGAACGGCTAATCTGTTACCTGTAATTAAAAGGGCCGAGGCGGGTTTTCGCCTCGGCCCTTTTGTGAATAACACTGACTAATCCAAATAAAAAACATAATATCTGTGGGGGAGACATAGAAAGATGTCTATGACGAAAACTGCAAACGCGCCGGTATCAGGGCCTTTGCCAAACATCGCACGCATCTTGGGGTGGTCGATCCTGTTTATTATGTTTGCTTATCTAGCAAACAACTTTCTGACATTCTGGGGTGGTTTGCCGGGGGCAGGGCTTTCCACTGATGGCCCCGCATTAGGGATGATGCAAACCGCCCTTTACCCACTTGCCATTATAGCGGCCTTGTTTCTTGTAAACCGCCGCCCCGACACAACATTGCGCGACGACAGTCTGCGCATATCAAACATGAACAGCTTTTTAATCCGCGCCTGCTTTTTTGCCGTGCTTTACGTGGGGCTTGTCGACATGGTGATCTCGTTCCTGAGGGTTGAAGACCTGTTGACATCCACCGTTGGCGACGAGATGCGTAGAAATCTGGGCCGTCCGCAATTTCGCGGTGTTTACGTGCATTACCCGTTGATGGTTCTGGGTATCATCACCGCCATGCGCAGCCGCGTACTTGGGGTTGAATGGCTGGCGTTAATGGTGGTCACCGCTGAATTGATCATCGTGTTCTCACGCTTCATCTTTTCTTATGAGCAATCCTTCATGGCCGATCTGGTGCGCTACTGGTACGGTGCATTATTCCTGTTCGCCAGTGCCTATACATTGGTGGAAGAGGGCCATGTGCGGGTTGATATTTTCTACGCAGGCTTTCGTGCTAAAACCAAAGGCTGGATCAATGCATTCGGTTCGATCTTYATGGGCATCACMCTTTGCTGGACAATCCTAATYGTTGGCATGGGCCAAAAAAGYTCGATCATCAACAGCCCGTTGTTAAACTTTGAAGTCACGCAATCAGGGTTCGGCATGTATGTGAAATACATGATGGCCGGTTTCCTGGGCATCTTTGCCATCTCAATGATGATCCAGTTTGTCAGCTACTTTATGGCAGCGATTGCCGATTACCGGGGTGATCCCGGACACATTGATCACGATGACAGCACGGAGGCTGTATAATAATGGAACTGTATTTTCTACTTCTTCTTGTCATCTTGATGGCAGGCGCGCTTGGTTCCGGTTTTCCCGTGGCTTTTGCATTGCCGGGGGCCTCTATCATCACCATCATGGTGGCCGCAGGTGCAGGTTATTTATTTGAAGGCGTAACAGACGCATATTTCGCCCAAGGCGGGCCGAAACAATGGCTGTCAGCGGGGGTGACAAACCTGCGCGGGGTCTATTGGGAGCCGGAACGCGATACGCTGATTGCGATCCCTTTGTTCATCTTCATGGGCATCATGCTGCAACGYTCAAAAATCGCCGAAGATCTGCTGATCACTATGGCCAACCTGTTTGGCCCGGTGCCGGGCGGCTTGGGTATCTCGGTGGTCTTCGTGGGGGCCTTGTTGGCCGCTACCACGGGTATCGTGGGCGCAACCGTGGTGGCAATGGGGCTGATTTCCTTGCCTGCGATGATGCGCAACGGTTATTCCAATTCACTGGCCACAGGCACAATCGCGGCCTCTGGCACTTTGGGGCAAATCATTCCACCATCTATCGTGCTGATCATTCTGGCTGACCAGTTGGCCAGTGCCGCCGATCAGGCGGGCACTTTGCGCAAAGCCCTGTTCAAGGAAACCACGGGTGAGCTGTCGATGCCGTCTGCCTTTGAAGTGGTGTCCACCAGTGCGGGTGAAATGTTCCTAGGCGCGCTGGTGCCGGGGCTGGTTTTGGTGGGTCTTTATATGATCTACATCCTGGTTATCGCCACGCTTCGCCCGGAAATGGCCCCGCCTGTGCGCTATGAAGGTAAGTATGACACCAAATTTGCGCTTAATGTTTTTCTGACACTGGTACCGCCTTTGGCCCTGATCTTTCTGGTTCTGGGCTCTATCATTGGCGGCATTGCCACGGTGAACCAAGCGGGTGCTATCGGGGCTGCGGGTGCCTTGATCATGGCGGGTTACCGCTTGAACGAAGGCCGCAAGGGTACTTATCACCCTGCGATCCTTGCTTTGGTAAGCTTGGTCGCCATCGGCTTTATTATGAGCAACTTTGACACTAACATCAAAAGCATCAAAAACAACACAGATGCGCTGGGTGTGGGGCTTGCCCTTCTTGCAACCTTTGGCCTGATCACTGCCTTGGTCTGGAGTGCAATCCGAGCCTTTAAGGTAGAAGATACTTTACAAGGTGTGATGCGCGAAACCTCAAAAGCCACGGCCCTTGTTTTCATTATTCTTCTGGGGGCTGCCATTCTGACGGCAGCGTTTCGCGCCTTTGGTGGCGAGCATCTGGTAAAAGAGTTTCTGGAAGGTATGCCGGGCGGTTTCTGGCTGAAGTTCTTTATCGTCATGGCCGTGATCTTTTTCATGGGCTTCTTTTTGGACTTTATTGAGATTGCCGTGGTCGTGGTACCAATCGTGGCACCCATCCTACTGGCTGATCCCGGCGCCAACGTCACCGCCGTTTGGCTAGGTGTGATGATCGGTCTGAATATTCAGACCTCATTCCTGACGCCGCCCTTTGGCTTTGCGCTGTTCTATCTGCGCGGTGTCGCCCCTGCGGCCGTGAAAACCATTCAGATGTACAAAGGTGTTGTACCCTTTATCGGTTTGCAACTGATCGCCCTTGGCATTGTCGCCAACGCGCCGCAACTGGTGAATTACCTGCCCAACCGTGTGGCTTTGCTGTCGGATAATTCGCCCCCCCCGCGTAACCCGAAACTGGGCTATTGCGTGGATCGGTATATCATTCAGGAAATTTCTTTGACGGAGCCTGTCATTCTGGCCAGTGCAAAGCTTGCGAACCAGATGGATTTCAGCCTGTTACCGGATAAAATCGCCAATGCGACACAAGACGGCATTGATAAAGTCGCCGAGGCCCTAGAGCAGCTGAAACTGGCTGAACAGGCCGCAGTGGATGTTGAAGCCGCGTCTGTTATATATCGCCCGATCCATAAAAATGTGCGGGGCTTGCAACGCGATGCAAAAACTTTTGATCGTGCCATTAAAGGGATTAAAGATCGGCTGGATGAGTTGCTTGAAGGCAATTCCAAAATTGCCGGTTTGAAAGCCGATATTGAAGAATTGGCGGTGCAAAAAGATGCGCTGTTGGCGCAAATTCCATCGGACTGGGATGAAACCCATAAAGCGTTCCAAGAGGCCAATAGGATTGAAAAGAAAGCCTTTGCGATCTATCGTCGCCTGTCGTCAGATGCTTATACGCCTGCGATTGAAACGTTGGATATCCTGAACAGTGGTGATGGCTTCCGCGCACTTGAGGCGGCTGTGATGGCGTCAAAATCCATTGTTACGGACAATGCACCTGCGGATGCGGTCGAGCAGTTAAAACAACTGGCAAGAAAATTTTCCAGTGTGTCCGGGGCAGGCGATATAAAATCCGCCATTTCCAAAGCCCGGCGCGCGGTGAAATCAAAAACGCCTGACAAGGAAAAAGCCCTTGGGGAGCTGGATAAAGCCATCGCGCTTTATAAAGCCCAGTTGCAATGGCGCGCCAAGGCCGAGGCTGAAATCACGCCGAAGCTTGAAGCCTATACCGAAAGCCTGAAATCAACACTGGGGCTGCGTGAACAGAAAAAGTTCAACCGCAAACAGGCTTTGTTTGTGGCATCCTGCGCGTCTGATCACAGGGATGTATCGCTGAACTTTTAAGAAAAGCGTTATCACCCGGCTTGTTCGGGTGATTGCGACACAACTTTTGCCCCGTCGCCGTTCATTCGGTGGCGGGGTTTTCATATGTATTGGATATGTAGATCATAAGGAAGGCAGGCCTGCCGTTTGTAGTTATAAGCCCGAACAAGGGGTGGTGACCCTTGTACCTATGGTGGTTCGATTTTTTATCGAAACGCCTACTTAACTGTTAAGTTTCGGTGGTTTTCGCATTTGGCACTGCGATGCGCCCTTTGAAAACCCGTGAACTACTTTTGCTAGCAGGGGTGTTATACACTTGAGAAGGTTTAGGGTTTGTTAGGGGTGCGAACGGTGGGGGGGGCTAATTCGCCTTACCCTTATTGCCCCAAGGCAAAGGGGTGACGTTAATGCCGTCTTCTACCAAAGCTTTTGCATCTTCGATTTTCGCTTCACCATAGATCGAGCGTTCGGGTGCGTCACCATCATGAATAGCGCGGGCTTCGGCGGCAAAGTTTCGGCCAACATCCTCGGAATTATCTTCCACCTTTTTGCGCATCTCTGCCAAGGCTTGTTCTGCGGGGGATGCAGGTGCGGACAGCGGCCCAGATGCCTTTTTACGGGCCGCTTGTACTTGCGGGGCCATCACCGCTTTTTCCACGCCCAACGCGCCGCAAACCGAACAGGTCACCATGCCCGCGTCCAACAGTTTTTCAAAGGCAACAGCCGACTGAAACCAGCTTTCAAAGCTGTGGTCGTGCGCGCATTTCAAGCTATAGCGGATCATGGTTCATACCCTTTGTGATAAAGATAAGCCCATAAACCGTAATATCCAGTAAAATCGGGTGAATTTACCGCGCGCGGCGATCACGGCGTGCTGACATTGGTTGAAACGCCACACCATTATGCGCTTCGCAATAGGGCTTGCCGGTTTCAGATGTCAGGCCGCAAAACCAGAAATCTTCGGTGGCAGGGTCGCCGATCGGCCACTTACACGTGCGTTCGGTCAAATCCATCAGGCCCAGTTTTTTGGCATCTTTTTCAACGGTCGCCACTTTTTGCAAAGCATCAGCACTGATCTCGCTGTTGGACGGTTGTGGTGGCAAAGGTTGGCCTGCCGTAATAATCGGTTTGCGCGGCGGTATTGTAACTGCCAAAGAGGTTGAAGACACTTCAACCGCTTTTGGTTTTGATGGTGCCTTGGTTTTTGGTGCGGCTTTCGCTTTCGGTGCCGCTTTTGCCTTGGTTTTTGAAGGGGTTGCACGATTGGACAGGCCCAAACGATGCACCTTGCCAATGACGGCATTGCGGGTCACACCGCCCAGTTCTTTGGCGATCTGGCTGGCAGAATGCCCATCCATCCACATGGTTTTCAGGATTTCTACGCGGTCATCTGTCCAGGACATGAGGATACTCCAATAGGGCCAAAAAATAAGGCTAGCCTCTTTATTTAAACGAACTTGTGGGGCGATACCAGTGCTATTATAAAGAAAGGTAACAATGTCACGGTAGCGATTAAATTTATCGAATTGACTTAGGGGTCACTTCCTGCAAATCCTGCGGTTTCTAGACTTAACAGGAGTAAAAATCGTGATCCCTTCAGTGCTGCCGACATATGCCCGTGCACCGCTTACTTTCGTTTCTGGCGAAGGTAGCTGGCTTGTGGATGCAGACAACCGACGCTATTTGGATATGGGCGGCGGGATCGCGGTAAATGTTTTGGGCCATGCGCACCCTGAACTGGTTTCAGTGCTGCAAGATCAGGCGACACAGCTTTGGCACACGTCGAACCTGTATAACATTCCCAACCAACAGGCTTTGGCTGATCGGCTGGTGGAACACACTTTTGCCGACACGGTTTTTGTGACCAATTCAGGCACCGAAAGCATGGAGTGTTGCGTGAAGATGGCGCGCAAATATCATGTGGAAAACGGCAATCCCGAGCGGGTCAATATCATTACTTTTGAAGGGTCGTTTCATGGCCGCTCACTGGGAATGATTTCTGCGGCAGGTGCCGAGAAACTGACCAAGGGGTTCGGGCCGTTGCTGCCCGGTTTCGTGCATTTGAAACTGGGCGATCTGGCAGATGTTGCAGCGGCCATTGATGAAACAACGGCGGCGATCATGGTGGAACCCGTGCAGGGTGAAGGCGGCATTATTCCTTTGCCTGACGATTATATGCAAGGCTTGCGCAAGCTTTGTGATGATAACGGCCTGTTGCTGATCTTGGATGAAATCCAATGCGGTATGGGGCGCACCGGCAAGCTGTTTGCCCATGAATGGGCAGGCATCACGCCTGATATTATGGGCATCGCCAAAGGTATCGGCGGTGGCTTTCCTCTGGGTGCCTGTCTGGCGACCGAAGTGGCAGCCAAGGGTATGGTGGCGGGTTCGCACGGGTCAACTTATGGCGGCAATCCTTTGGCGTGCGCTGTTGGTAGCAAGGTGATGGATATTGTTGCTACGCCCGAATTTCTGGGCGAGGTTAGTGCCAAAGCGGGCCGGTTGCGCCAACGTCTGGAAGGGCTGGTTGCCAGCCATCCAAAGGTTTTTGTCACTGTGCGCGGTTCTGGCTTGATGCTGGGAATAGAGTGTAAAGTGACAAATATGGATGTGGTCAAAGCTGGCTACGACGAAAAAATTCTAACGGTACCGGGCGGGGCTAATGTGGTCCGCTTATTGCCACCTTTAAACATCTCAAACGACGACATTGACGAAGCAGTGGCACGGCTTGACCAAGCCGCTACAGCGATAGAGGCGACATTATGACTGATTTTCTGGACATTAACAAAACCGACGCAGGCGATCTGCGCAAAATTCTGGGTCAAGCCAAAGCCATGAAAGTGGCGCGTGCCGATCTGCCCAAAGGTGCGCCCGATGCGGATGCGCCCTTGGCCAATCACATGGTTGCCCTGATCTTTGAAAAACCCTCTACCCGTACGCGGGTTTCCTTTGATGTGGGTGTGCGCCAAATGGGCGGCCAGTCTATGGTTTTGTCTGGCTCTGAAATGCAACTGGGCCACGGTGAGACCATTGCCGATACCGCCCGCGTGTTGTCGCGTTATGTCGACATGATCATGATCCGTACCTTTGACGAAAGCGTGCTGCTGGAAATGGCCGAATATGCATCCGTGCCCGTGATCAACGGGTTAACCGATCGCACCCATCCCTGCCAGATCATGGCCGATATTCTGACCTATGAGGAACGCCACGGCTCGATCAAAGGCAAGAAAGTTGTGTGGATGGGCGACGGCAACAATGTTTGCACATCGTTTTTACATGCCGCTGGCCAGTTCGGGTTTGATTTGACATTTTCCGGCCCTGCCAATTTAGAACCAGAGGCAGAAGCCATTGGCTATGCCCGCAAAAAAGGCGCAACCGTTACCATTGAACGCGATGCCCATAAAGCGGTTGAAGGGGCTGATCTGATCGTCACGGATACGTGGCTTTCAATGCACGATAAACAATCCGCCCGCGAACGCCGCCACAATTTGCTGCGGCCCTATCAGGTGAATAATGACCTGATGCAAACTGCCGGCAAAGACGCGGTCTTCATGCACTGCCTGCCGGCACACCGCGAAGAAGAAATAACATCCGAAGTGATGGATGGCCCGCAATCGCTGGTGTTCGATGAGGCTGAAAACCGGCTTCACGCGCAAAAAGCCATCATGCGGCATTGTCTGGGCGTGTAATATCGTAACGCCCGAGGATATTCGCCAAGCGCACAGGCGCATTGACCGATATATTCGGGCAACCCCTGTTGTCACGCTGGAAGCGGGTGCCCTATGTGCGGTGCCTGTCACACTGAAGCTGGAACATCTGCAACATAGCGGTTCTTTCAAGTGCCGAGGGGCGTTCAACACGCTGTTGTCGCATGATGTACCGGATGCGGGTGTTGTGGCAGTGTCAGGTGGCAATCACGGGGCGGCGGTGGCTTATGCCGCCACGCAACTGGGGCATAAATCGACAGTGTTTGTGCCCGATTATGCCAGCCAAGTCAAAATGGATCGCATGCGCGGCTTTGGCGCGGATGTGATCCCCAGTGGCATTGATTTTCAAGCGGTGATTGACAAGTTCGAAGCCTTTGCCCGTGATACGGGCGCGTTGGCAGTGCATCCGTTTGATGCCCCTTCAGTGCTGGCAGGGCAGGGCACTGTGGCACTGGAATTTGACCGCCAGATCCCCGATCTGGATACGGTGATTATATCTGTAGGTGGCGGCGGTCTGATCGGCGGTGTGTCATCGTGGTTTGGCGCCCGCGTGAATGTTGTGGCCGTCGAAAGTGAAGGTACTGCCACTTATGCGACGGCTTTGCGTGATGGCAAAGATGCCGTGATTACGCCTAGCGGAATATCAGCGGATAGTCTGGGCGCACCGCGTTTGGGGGCCTTGGCTTATGACGCTTTGACGGCGGCCAAGCGGCCGTCTGTTCTGGTCACAGATGCCCAGATTATCGCCGCACAACAACAGCTTTGGGATGCGGCCAGAATTCTGGGCGAACCAGGGGCGGCAACTGCATTGGCGGCATTGACCTCTGGTGCATATAGACCTGAAAAAGATGAACGTATTGGCGTTTTGATTTGTGGTGGCAATGCTGCACCCGGCTGGTTTTTAGCAAAGGAAACACCATGAAAACCGCATTACTGGTGATCGACGTGCAAAAAGCATTTTCCTACCGAGATGCCACGGGCGGTGTGCGGTCTTGCCCGCAGGCAGAACAAAACATAGGGGCTTTGCTGACGGCGTTCCGCGCGCAAGGCGGCCACGTTATTCATATTCATCACCACTCAACAGAAACAGACTCGGCCTTTCGCGCAGATCATCCAGGGTGCGCCCCGCAAGCCTTTGCCGCCCCGATTGAAGGTGAGGCCGTGGTGACCAAACACGTCAACAGTGCCTTTATCGGCACCACTTTGGAAACGGATTTGCACGCGGCAGAGATCACCCGTCTGGTGATTTGCGGGGCCACGGCCAACCACTGCGTGGAAACCACAACGCGCATGGCAGGCAATCTGGGGTTTGAGGTGTTATATGCGTCCGACGCAGTTTGGGCGTATGAAGCCACAGGGCCGGACGGCGTGGTGCATTCCGCCGAGCAGGTACATTCGATGTCACTTTGCAATCTGGACGGGGAATTTGCCAAGGTGGTGAAGACGCAGGCTATTATAGAACGCGTTTGATGCTGAACAGGCCAAGTGACGCGACTGATAAGCTGTTGCGGAAGGGTGTTGTGTCAACAAATCTAGTTCTTGATAAACTTCGCCCCTGAGGTGCTTTTGCCTTGGCCCACGGTCAGTATGCGAACGCCGGAAATACCCAAACGCCTTGCAGGCGCTTCGCCTAGATCGCGTTTCAGGTACTCTACGATTTTGGGCAGTTCCATGCCGAAGGATACGGTTTTGCCATCCATGCGCCCGCCGCTGGAGATCAGCGATAATATGCGGTTTTGGTTGCCCTCTTTGGAAAACACCGGCGCGCCAGATGACCCGAAGGTGACATTGCAGTTGAATGCCATGATCCCGTTATCACGGGCCAGAATGTTGCATATGCGTTGTTGCGACAGCGCGTTGTCCCGGCCCTTGCCGTAGGAAAGAACGCTGATGTTGCTGCCCGCAGACTTGCCAGAGTGTAGTTCATAAGGGATGACTTTGGGGTTAGTTACCGGGGTTACAAGCTGGATCAGGGCGACATCGTGGCGGATATTGCTTTTGCTGGTGCCGCCACGCGGTTGGTAGGTTTTATCAACGGCGATACGTTTTCCGCGTACGGATTTGTTGACTTTGCCGTTATGCAGGCCTGCGTTGAAGATCAGGTCTTTGGCGGCGTAAAGCTTGCCCGTACGTTCATTATAGACACAATGTGCTGCGGTTAGAACCAAGTTTCGAGCGATCAAAGTACCTGTGCAATAGCCGCTTTTGGCAATGTCGATACGTCCTATGGCCTGCCACCTATTTTCACCTTTTGTGGGTTGAAGCGGGCTGCTGGTTTGTGCTGCATTTGCAAGGGGTGCCAGAGACAGGCTAAGTGCGGCTATGCATAACTGTTTGTGTATTTTACGTGCCATAGGCGGCATTCTAACGGGCGACTTTGGCGGAAATATGGTGCGGGGCGAACTTTAGCTTATTATTTCCAATGCGCGTTTTACGGCTGGGCGTTTGTTCATTCTTTCAAAGTGGGCGGCAGTATTGGGTAGTTTAGACAAGGGCACACCGTCACCTTCTAACCAACTGGTAACGATGTAAAGATGCGCCTCCGCAATGGTGTATTGCGCACCGATAGCCCAAGGGCCTGTTCTATCAGGCGGAAGCTTTCAAATACGGTTTGAGCGACCTTTGGGATTGGTTTGTTGTTGATTGGCAAAATCCACGCGGATAGGCTCGAAATCTGCATCTGTTTCGCAAAGGGCGATCAGGCTGGAGGTAGCGACCGTGCCGGGGGCATGGAAAAGTTTCATGGGAAGGTCTTTCATAAATTATGTGTTGGAAACAGGCCGCATCTTTGCAAACGCATTAGCAAGTGCGGTATAAACCAGTAAACTAGTTTACTGGTTTAGTTCTGGTTTGATCTTGTGATTTGACAGACATGCGCATACATATCCTCTATGATATTTGACGCATTTTTTAAGGCTTTAGGCCAGATGAGCGATCCGCGATTTCGGCGGATTTTATTTATCGGTGTTGGCATTACTGTGGTTTTATTGGCAGGGGCTACTTGGGGTGTTCAGATGTTGCTGCCCGACACAATCAGCCTGCCATTATTTGGTGAGATTGAATGGCTGTCCTCACTGGTATCGGGTTTTGTTCTGATCTCTATGATCGGGATGTCGATGTTTTTGATGGTGCCTGTGGCATCCTTGTTTACGGGGCTGTTTCTGGATCAGGTGGCAGATGCGGTTGAAGCCAAACATTATGCACATTTACCCGCTGTCGATAAAATCGGTTTTGGCGATGCGCTGATTGATAGTTTAAAGTTTTTCGGGTTGCTGATTGTGATCAACATTCTGGCCATTGTCATTTACTTTCTGTCCACGCTACTGGCCCCTGTGATCTTTTGGATCGTAAACGGGGTTTTGCTAGGGCGTGAATATTTTCAACTGGTGGCTATGCGCCGTCTTGGGCGCAAAGGCGCTAATGCGTTGCGTAAAAAACACCGACCAACGATTTGGCTGGCGGGTTTTTTGATGGCAGTGCCCTTGTCCATACCCGTCGTGAACCTGTTTATTCCAGTATTGGGTGTGGCGGTATTTACCCATATTTTTCATCGGTTGAATAAAACCAACTAAGCTTTATAGGTCTACGCCCTAACCTTGCACTTTGTTTTCTTGTAAAGGGCAGGCCAGATAAACACCAAACTCTTGCCCAATATCACAACTGACACGGGCGTGTACTTTGCCTTGTCGATCCAGAAAACGTTGATTGTCTTCCACCGGAAAAATGCCTTCGTGCCAGATATTGGGGTGGATATATAGGCCCTTGGTGCCGTCACACCAAAATGCCACCACATGTTCAGGCTTCAGATCATCGCCGGGCAAAGCCACGGGTACGATGAAGGGTTTGTTATCCAGCGGAAAGAACAGCTGGCCCCCGTCAGGGTGGTAATTCATGTGCCATAGCAAAACTTGATCGCGCGGCGCGGTTTGTTCGGTGCTGTTGGCTTTTTGCGGGTCGGTAGACCAACCCAGCACGTAATTGCCGTTGACCGCTTCATTGGCGCCGTAAAGCACATCGCCCTGCCAATTCCCGTGAAAAACACCTTCAACAAAACCGCCTTCATCGCCAGTACCTTGATCAATCGGGCGCCAGCCCTGCGCGGGCCAGCGAACAATTTCGATGTTAAAGTTTTCAGGATCACCCACAAGGCAGCCATATTCTTTGACGCTGTCATCCGTTGCACGAATGAGCGGCACTTCATGCCAGGGCAATGAGGGTTTTTCATGGGCTTCAAAGATATATTCAGGCGCGTTCATTTAACACCCCCTGCTGTATGTGCATCGACAATGCGTTGTACCATGGGGGCGTAATGGGCAAACGGTTTGGTGTGCAGATCTGCACGTTTGCCCGCCTCATCATAATACCGAACCTTAATGATTTCCTTCAGGTTCGGGTTGTTTTCAAATGCGGCAACCTCATCCGCATCCATCGGCCCGCCTTGCAGGTTCAACGAATGAATGGAAGCTTCAGACAGACGTTTGAAATAGGATGGTTTGGTGGCGCAAAGATAGCGTTTTGCGGCCACATGGTAACGTACGCAATCAGTGACCAGTGTCGAAAAAAACGGCTCTAACACTTCAGCACCTGCATCTTCATGAAACTTGTCTGCAACATCATCCATGCAAAACGTGCCGAATTCCGATGTGAAATGCCCGATGTCATGCAACAGGGCAGACACGATAATCACCTCTGGCTCATGCGCGGCTTCGGCAAAATGCGCCCCTTGCAACATGTGTTCGGCCATGGTGACCGGCTCGCCCAGATATTCTTCGCCGCCACGGCGCTCAAAGATATCGCCCAGAAAGGCGACAATGTTATCGGGGGTAAGAGATGTGGTATTCGACTGGTTCATGGGATCACTCCTTGAGGTCATTCTGGTATGGCAAGGCTACTGCCGAAAATGATAAAACGGCAAGAATAATTATGAGTAGTAATCCAATCTTGTTTTGAAAGTATTGCCAAAAACGACGCTGTTAAGACTCTGTTTACCATTTCACGCATAGGTTGCGTTAAGGTTATCTTAAGCTATTCGGCTGTGGTCTTTTCATAAACCAGAGGTGAATAAATGAATATTACTAAAGTCTTAGCATAAAATTCCTTTGAAAACAGCATTGACAGGCATGGTATTTTCCAGCGGTCTTGCCCTGGCAAACCGGTATATGCAATTCCGTCACCAGAGCTGATTATCGGTTCAGTTTCATCCGTATCCGCAAGACATTGAATGGGCATATCTGGATGGTATATTTTACCTTGTCCAAAGCCAGGATATTACAACATTGAATGCCGGTTCAATGGCAGAACAGGCGCGTCAAAAGAATGGATCCGATTTTTTGATGCATATGGCACTTCAAAATGTGATGGCCCGGTTTTGAAACAAGACGAAATGCCTGAAGTCTTACCAAGGCCAACGCCGCTGTCTTTTTCAATAATGGCGTCGTTGTGGAACCCGGGTGGTAGTGTGGATCAAGCGTGCCGCACATTGGGTTTGAAATATAATATGCCCGAACGCGACAGCGGGCATTTATATCAGTTGTTCGGCAAAGTGTATTCTGACGTGGCGATGAAATCCAGGATCGCACTACATTTGCCAAAATTAATAGAACGCACACTTGAAAAAGGTTGTGGACGTGTTGCAAGAAATTTTTACCTGCGTTGGATGAAAAACTGGCCTACTGGAATGCTGTGGATTTTGCGAAGCTTGGTTTCGAACACCAACTGGAGTGTGTTGATAAGCTTATCCGTTATTTTATTGATGAGACATATGTGCCCGCAGAAAAGACCAATATTCCGGCCAGTTTTTTGACTTGAAAGTCGAGGCTTGGCTTTGAATTTTTTGCAAGTGATGCAAGCACCGATGATCCATTCGCCAAGCCATATGATTGCACAGGCATCAGCGAAATCGGTTGATAAACCAAAGGCATATTTAATTCAGACAATGGGTGCCGTGCGCTTTTTTGATTATGAATTATCAATACCAAGATATTTTGAAACACCTGAAACGCTTTGGAAGCTTGCACAAAACAGTGTTCAACCCTTGCGTCAGGACAATAATGCACAAGTCAATTATGCGATGGGCGTAGTGCCGGATGTCGTGAAATTGGCTTTGCAGTTTCAGGATATTAAAGAGCATACTAAACATGAATCCCTACATGTTTTCGCAATTTTACGCAAAGTGTTACGGGGTGTTGACCAAAAGTTCGGTAACATTGGTCTTGTATTTTATCTTTACCCAAATGAGCTTTCAGAGCTTAAAGAAAGTAATCTTCAATTGCTTAAAAATATGCGTCTGATCGGTATGAAGCGTCACAATCTATCAAAGAATTTGCACCTAAGAATACAGCACTTTTATTACATGATTGTGAGCGGTATTCTAACCCTAATCAGCAATTAGAAACGCAGGCGGGGGAAATGCGTGGCACATGCGTTTCCGGCGATCAGGATATTAGTGGCAAGGTTTATGTTGCTATAGACAATGACGGTTCAGACGAAGGCGGAGAATTAAAAGGCTTTGCTAAAGGGGATATTTTTGTGTGCAAAATGATGAACCCGGCTTGGCTGCCATATGCTTTACAATCAAAAGGGTTCTATGTGAGGTTGGGGGCTGGCTGAGCCATATGGCAATTGTTACCCGCGAACATAATATCCCAATGCTGGTTGGCTGTTCCGGGTTGGATGGATTGGAAAATGGGATGGAAATGAAGGCGTTAAAATCAGGTAAAATGAGTTGATACGCATAAAATAGTGCCCATGAAACGAGCCAGCATAGTTGGATAATCACCCTGACGCTAAATTTTTTCCCGGGGTAATTGGGTTTTCAGCACCCGGATTTGTATTTGCAGCACTCCATGTTTTGATCATTTTCATTAACAAATCTTTGCGAATGGGTTTGCTAAGATAGTCGTCCATTCCCGCATCAATACACCGTTGCCTGTCACCTTTCATGGCGTTCGCCGTCAATGCTATTATGGGTGTTCTATGTAAGCTGGCACTTTTTTCGATGTTTCGAATGTTCTGTGTGGCCTCTAGGCCATCCATTTCAGGCATCGACATATCCATAAGTATTAAATCGGGCTTCAAATCTGGAAACATATCAACCGCCTCGCGCCCGTTTTGTGCAATCGTAAGTTGAGGTTCAATGGCTTTAAGCATTGTTTTCAAGACAAGCTGGTTGGTTTTATTATCCTCGGCTACCAAAATGTTTAACGGGTTTTGTGACATACCCACATCTCCATATTTATCTGAAGCCGGGGGTGTATTTTGTGGCCGGGATTTAACATTCATATTCAGTGCCAAAGCTATAGCATTACGCAATATTTGCGCGCGTGCGGGCTTTAACAGGGTTTGCTCAATACGGAGGCGTTTTTTTGTTGCCAGATCTATGCCCTGGTCGACTGAGGATAGCATGATGATCGGAAGTGTATCATAAATTTTGTCTTCCCTGATATGTTCAGCCAACATTCCACCGTGCATTCCGGGCATTTGAAAGTCGAGAACGGCAAAATCAAATTGTTTTCCTTGAGCATAATGTTTTTTCAAACAATCAAGGGCTTCATTACCAGAGGATGCAGTCTGACAAACAATACCCCAACTGCGCAAACGTTCTGACAGAATGTTTAAGTTTACAGGTAAATCATCAACAATTAAGGCAGTTTTTCCAGTGAAATTAACTTTTTCAACATCTTCGTCATGTGGAATATCATTTGTTGTGGGCAGCGTGAATAGAACTGTGAAGACGGATCCTTTACCAATTTTTGAGGTTACAGAAATATCCCCTCCCATGATTTTTATCAGCCGTGTAGATATTGCAAGCCCAAGACCAGTACCTTCAAAATTTCGGCTTGCAGTGCCTTCCACTTGTTCGAATTCATTGAAAATGCTGTCTATTTTTTCCTGTGGAATGCCGATGCCAGTATCTTCAACATCAAAACGCAATTGAATACCATTAGAAGTTTTCACACCGCTTACATTGATTAAGACATATCCGCTTAAGGTGAATTTTGCGGCGTTTCCGATGATATTTGTTAAAACCTGGCGGATACGGCCCACATCCCCAAGATAGTAGCAAGGCAATTCAGGATCGTATCGCAGAGTTACCTCCACATCTTTTTGGCTGGCTTTGGCTGCGATTAGGGCAACAACATCTTCCAGTGCCCTATTCAGATCAAAACTGATAGGGTCCAGTTCCAGCTTGCCTGCCTCAATTTTGGAAAAATCCAAAATATCGTTGATTATCGTTAGCAATGCCGAACCTGATTTTGATATGGTTTCAGCGTAGATGCGTTGATTTTGATCCAGTTCTGTTTCCAGAATCAATTCAGCCATACCGATGACACCATTCATCGGGGTTCTTATCTCGTGGCTCATGTTTGCTAAAAATTCAGATTTCGCTTTGCTGGCCTGGGCCGCTTTTTGACTTGCAATACGTAATTCTTTTTCGCGTTGATCACGTTCTGACAAGGCTGTTTCCAAAGTGGTAACGCTTTTGTTTAGGGCAAGAAATTCTACTGATGAATACTTTGGTAATTGATCACTTCCTATGCCATTGCGATTAATTGTATGGGTCATGCGTTCATGCACAATACGCAACGGTTGCATGGCAAGGCGCGATACAAGAATCATAAAAAGTATGGAGATAACTGTTAATGTGGCAAAGGTATTCAACCGTGCAGTATTTACATCTTCACGGATTTCCAGCTGGCCCTGTGTTGTTGACCAAATTACATCCATAGAGCCAATTTTTTCACCTTCAAAAAAAATATTTTTTGAATATTTGCGGGTATCTTGTGTTACGGTGTGATCCGGGTTGGACGAATTCGAAAGCCTTTTCCCGTATGCGTCAAAAATAGTGATTGCCAATAATTTCGGGGTGCGCTTAACGGCTTCATTTATCGCTGTGTCTATTACGGGCGTTTCTTGTACTAGGATAGCTTCTATTAACAACCCACCTATTAGTGAAACCGTTAAATCGGCCTGTTCTTGTAAACTGGCATGCAGGCGCTTTGTCTCATAACGCCGCTCTAATTCGCCTATGGCTATGCCGACAAGTAATGCTACGGTGAATAACGAGATCGCAATTTGCGTCGACAGTCGAAGGTTTTTCATTTTCAGCACTTATTTAATTGAATTCAGCACTGCGTTTTATCGCTGTGCGGATAATATCATATTCCTGATTTGTGCCGCCTGAAAAACCAGATTTTGAAATTTTTTTAAGAGCCTCCATATCCGCGATTGCAGCGGTCTGTCCGATAGCAGTAGAAGCCAGTACAATCATTAGAATTTTATTCAGTTTCATAAGGTGGTATATGGCGTGAATTCTAGCTATAATCATTCTGGTTTCCTTTGTTCTGGCGGATCGGTATCTGCTGCACTAACTACCGCCCAGGTATTAAGAAATTCAGAAAACAGGCCCCTGTGATGTGTCAAAGCTTGAATAATATTTACAATTGTATCTATTAACAATTACGCAAAGAAGGATCGCTCGAATGAAACCGTTTAAGTTCCAGACCACCGGATCACTTTTGTCAGAGGTCGGTGCGACAGAAAAAATCGGCCAGATTATGGCGGGCATGGGCTGCCAGAAAGTTGCTTTTGTCACGGATACGATGATCTTGGATTTGGGGCTGGCAGAGGCTGCTTTGAACGGGCTGAAAACCGCAGGTGTTGAAGTTCATATTATAGATAATGTGGTGGCTGACCCGCCAGAGGCTGTGATCCGTGCTGCGGTGGCAGAAGCAAAGATGCAAGCCATAGACGGGGTTGTCTCGGTTGGGGGCGGGTCATCTTTGGACACGGCCAAATTGATTTCTGTTCTGGCACACCCCAAGGTAGAACAGGATCTGGATAATATGTACGGCATCAGCATGGTTAAAGGTGCGCGTTTGCCACTGGTTTTGGCCCCGACCACAGCGGGTACGGGTTCAGAAGTGACACCGATCTCTATCGTCACCACGCGCAGTTGCGAAAAAAAGGGCGTGGTGTCGCCCGTTTTGTTGCCCGACTGGGCGATATTGGATGCAGAATTAACGGTCGGTCTGCCTGCCCATATCACGGCTGCTACAGGGATTGACGCGATGGTGCATGCAATCGAAGCGTTTACGACGAAACACGCTAAAAACATTCTGTCGGATACGCTGGCAAAGCAGGCTTTACAGCTTTTGGGCGGGGCAATTCGCACGGCTTGTATTGATGGCCAAAATCGCGCGGCGCGTTCTGATATGTTGTTGGGGTCTATGCTGGCGGGCATGGCGTTTGCAAATGCGCCTGTGGCGGCGGTTCATGCGCTGGCCTATCCGTTGGGCGGGCATTTTCATGTGCCCCACGGCTTGTCGAACGCGATTATCCTGCCGCATGTTTTAGAGTTTAATATGGCCGATGAACTGGCGGCATCGCAATATGCCGAAATTGCCCCGATTATCTTTCCTGAACTGGCAGGGCAGTCAACAGGTGAAATTTGCACGGGCATGGTGCAAGGGTTCAAAAACCTTGGGCCTGAGCTGGGTATGAAATCAAGCCTGCGCGATGTGGGGGTTAACCATAATGACCTACCTATGTTGGCCGAGGATGCTATGAAACAAAGCCGTTTACTGGTTAATAACCCGCGTGAGATGACTTATGATGCGGCCTTGGCAATTTATACCGCAGCCTTGTGATATGTGCGACCGCACCCCAAATAAAATCATAACCTTTTGCGGGGCGTAATATCGCTGACGTCAAAAGTTGGGTAACAGCCCCTAGGTTTACACCCTATCAATACCAGGCAGATTTTATGCGAAAACGCGGTTGCCAGATCAGGCAGTGGTGCATTTTGTATGTCATCCGCTGGGATGCGCGTATCTTTTTATTTTTGTTATTTATGTGCCGAATAACGCGCATAAATAACTGATGTTATTATTAGACAAATTAAAAACGAAAGCTATTGTGGGGGGTATGAGTCGCGCTTGGGCGCGCTCATGTTTTGTAACAATCAGGAAAATCACCATGTCCAACACACAAGAGCCTTCGTTTCGTCAATCTGTTGATATGATGTTTGAAAAAGCGGTCAGTCTGATGGACTTATCGCCTGGCCTTCAAAATAAAATCCGGGTGTGTAATTCAACCTACACGGTGCGTTTCGGGGTGAAACTACGCGGTGATATTCACACTTTTACCGGTTACCGTGCCGTGCATTCAGAACATAAAGAACCTGTCAAAGGCGGCATTCGGTTTGCTTTGTCGGTTAACCAGGATGAAGTTGAAGCACTGGCCGCATTGATGAGTTATAAATGCGCCTTGGTGGAAACCCCGTTTGGCGGCTCTAAGGGTGGTTTGAACATTGACCCCAATGCGTGGGAAGTCGATGAGCTGGAACGCATCACGCGCCGCTTTGCCTATGAGCTGATCAAGCGCGATCTGATCCATCCATCTCAAAACGTACCGGCCCCCGATATGGGCACGGGAGAGCGTGAAATGGCATGGATTGCCGACCAATTTCGCCGCATGAATACAACCGAGCTGAACGCAGAGGCCTGCGTGACTGGCAAGCCCCTAAACAAAGGTGGCATAGCGGGGCGTGTGGAAGCCACAGGGCGTGGTGTTCAATATGGTCTACAAGAGTTTTTTCGCCATCCCGAGGATATAAAAGCCGCCAACCTGTCAGGCACACTTGATGGTAAACGTGTGGTCATTCAGGGTTTGGGCAATGTGGGGTATCATGCGGCCAAGTTCCTGTCTGAAGAAGATGGCTGTATCATCACTGCGGTGATAGAGCGTGATGGTGCGATCATTGACGATAAGGGCCTGGATATTGAAGAGCTGTCACAATACATCCGTACACATGGCGGGGTAAAAGGCTACTTTTCAGGTGAATATGTTGAGAACGGTGCCGCCGTTCTGGAAAAAGACTGTGATATTATGATACCAGCCGCACTGGAAGGTGTGATCAACATGTCCAATGCTGCACGCATTTCTACCAAGCTGATTATTGAAGCGGCCAATGGCCCGGTTACAGCCGGTGCCGATGAAATCCTGCGTGAAGCGGGCGTGGTGATCATTCCTGATATGTATGCCAATGCGGGCGGTGTGACTGTATCCTACTTCGAGTGGGTGAAAAACCTAAGCCACATCCGTTTTGGCCGTATGCAACGGCGCAAAGAAGAAGCCAATAATATCCTGCTGATCAAAGAAATGGAACGTCTTGTCGGCAAACCCGTGTCAGACGATTTTAAAACCAAGTTTTTCCAAGGTGCGGGAGAACTGGAACTGGTGCGCTCTGGTCTGGAAGACACCATGCGCGGTGCATACCAGTCGATGCAAGAGGTTTGGCACACGCGTGATGATGTGGATAGTCTGCGCACGGCTGCCTACCTTGTATCATTGGGCCGTATTGCTGACAGTTACAAAGCACTGGGCCTTTAAAAAGGCGAGGTGCCGTCTACTTTGGCTTTCAGGTTGCGATAGGAAATAATATTTTTCGCAGCCTGATCGCCGCCTGCAATGACCAACAGGTGCAGCAGACTTTCCATGATGGCCATGACGCCCAGATAGCAGGCGAAAACATAGGGGCTTTCCATTTCGGCGGTCAAAACCGCTTCGGGATCCAGCTCTGCCAGCGGCAGGTTACTGTCTGTGATGATCAGCAGTTTCATGCCTTTTTCGCGGGCGTATTTGCAGGCATTCACGGTGATCTGACTATAGGGGGCAACCGTGATTGCCAGCAAAACATCTTTGTCATTGGCAAAATTCATATCCACGATCGGGTTAGACATATCACGGGGGATAAACTGCACATTGGGCAGAACCAGTCGTGCGATATGCTGAAAATAATAAGCTAGGGCATAGCTGGTGCTGGTGGCGGTCACATAAACCGTGCGCGCATTGGTCAGGGTCTCGATAAATTTTTCCGCGACCTCTGGCGTCATTTGGCGCAAGGAATGCTTCAGGATAGATAACGAGTTTTCGGCGGAGTTGGCCAATGTTGTGCCTGTCGCGCCTAAAGCGGATAATTCATCCAACCAGCCAAAGCTGATCTCGGGTTTTGATGAGCTGCGCAAGGCACGTCTGAAAGGGTCACGGAACTCTTCAAAGCCGGGAAAGCCCAGTTCTTTGGACAGGCGCACCAGTGAATAGGTGCTGACGCCGATCTTTTCTGCGGATGTTCGAATGGGATCAATGCCGAAATCGGCTGGGTGATCAATAATATATTTGGCGGCCAGTTGCAGGGTTGGGGCAAGTTTTGAATATTGCTTGCGAATATCGGCCAACACGCGATTTTGTTGTGTTGCGCTCATATTTTCCCCCTATGGAACAACTTGGTATACAGAACGTGCAGTATAAACGTATTTGATCAAATAATGCTAGGGCTGTATTTTAACCGCTTCCAACTGTTTGTAATATGGTAAGGCCTGCACCAGAACATCCTGCAAAGCATTTTCAACATCTGGCAGGGCCGCTTCAGCCCCTGCAAAGCCTGTGCTGTTCCATACTGCAGGGTACCAATGTGGCGCCCACGGGCCGTCTTGCGGGTGCCCGCCTTTGGGCCAGCTTAACATGGCAGGGTCAAAGGGCAGGTCTATGGCTGCACATAACGCGCGCAACATGGCTTCGGGATTAGCGCGAATATCGGCACTGTCGATCACAACGGGGGCGTGGCCCAGATGTTGGGCGACCTGATCAAACAGTTCGGCCTGTTCCTGAAACCCGATATCCGTCAAGGTCGGGCTTTCACGTTTGGCGTGATAGCTGGCAATAACCCGCGCGGGGTGACGTATTAAGAAGACGTTGGTGACATCGTTCATCCATGCGCGATCAAAGGTTGGCCGCATGTGTTGGGTCATGTGTTTTTGATAAAACACGGATTTCCCACGTGGTATGTCGCCTGTCAGTCGTTTGGAGATTTCGACGGGATCGTGCGACCACTTAGCAAGTATCTCGGCCTGCATCGGATGGTTCAGGCCGGTTTCCTGCAAGTACGCCGCATAATAAGGCTCATCCCAAACCGCGCAATCCGCGCGTGCGCCAAAGGCATACATCATCGCCGTAGACAGGTTGCGCGGCCCTGACCACATGGCAATCCGCTTCACGTTGTTTCCGCTGTGATCAAATCTGCATAATGCGCGCGAATGCGTTTGGTGACGGGGCCAAGTTCTGCGCTGCCAATGCGGCGACCGTCTATTTCAGACACAGGCGTTTGTGCGCCAAATGTGCCCGTTAGAAACGCTTCATCTGCACTATAGGTATCGACCAGTGAATAATTGCGCTCAAGGCATTCAATGCCGTTTGTGCGGCACAGATCAATTACCTTTTGGCGGGTAATTCCGTTCATGCAATAATCCCCGGTACTCGTCCAAACCACACCCTTTTTGACGATGAAAAAGTTGCAGGCGTTAGTGGTGTTCACAAAGCCATGCACGTCCAGCATCAAAGCCTCATCGGCCCCTGCCTTTTCGGCGGCAATACACGCCAGAATGCAGTTCAGTTTGGAATGCGAGTTCAGCTTGGGGTCTTGGGTCATCGGTAGCCCGCGCACATGGGGCACGGTGGCCAGACGAATGGGGCGGGGCAGGGACGGTTTGGAATGTTCGCAAATGATCACTACGGTGGGGCCTGATTGCGATAAGGACGGGTGTTGGAAAGGTTTCACCTTGACCCCGCGCGTTACCATCAGGCGGACATGTACATCAGTGGTCATGTCGTTGGCCATGCGCGTGGCCTCTAACGCGGCAATCACACCTGCACGGTCCATGCCAATATCGAGATCAATCGCCTTGGCGGCTTCAAACAAACGATCCATATGATCGTCCAGAAATGCCCATGTGCCGTTATAAAGCCGCAGACCTTCCCAGATACCGTCACCCAGCATAAATCCGCTGTCATAAACTGAAACAACCGCTTGGTCGCGTGGCACAATCTGGCCGTTTACATATATCTTAATGTTTTCATTTCGCAGATCTTCTACGGCCTGATGGGTTGTAACATGCTTATCCATGAACGGTGTCTTTCATCTGTATTTGAAGGAATACTGATGAAAGACACTGCGATTTGTCAATCTTATTTGCAATTTTTGGGGCATATTTCACATGTTCTGGATGGCGGGTTTTCTGAAGGTGGTGATGAGCTGCGCAAGCACTCTTGGTTGCGCTTGCCTGTTGGTAGCAAATTATCTGCGATTGCAGGCCCAAAGGGTGCTAAGGTCTGGATGAAAACGGGGCATTTGCCCCATGCGAAACCACCAAAGGTGTAAGATATGACAGATAAGAAATTGGCGATTGTTGCAGGTAGCCGGGCCAAGATGATGAAAACGAAAGATATTGCGCAGGTTTATTGGCAACTTGCGCATTAACCCACCTCTAGCTTGGACACATGAGGTTGATTTGCGGCCGCAAAGTGAAAATTTCTGATCCCATGAATACGGATGTCATTATTGTCGGGGGCGGCCTGTCAGGGCTTGCCTTGGCCGATCATCTGCACCGTGCGGGTGTAGATTACCTCGTGTTGGAGGCCCGCACCCGACTGGGCGGGCGGGTTCATGTGGGGCGCATTGGCGATGCCGCCTTTGATCTGGGGCCGTCTTGGTTTTGGCCCGGACAGCCGCGCATGGCGGCACTTGTGGAACGGTTTGGGTTGACGGTTTTTGATCAGTATTCTGACGGCAGGTTGAGTTTTGAGGATGAGCAGGGCGATGTGCATCGCGGCATGGGCTATGCTTCGATGGAAGGATCGTACCGCATTCAGGGCGGGATTATTGCGTTGACCGATGCGCTGGCAGCTGGGCTTGATCCGCAGAAAATTAAGACGGATGCGGGTGTGACAACCCTGCGTGATGGTGTCGAAGTTGTGTTGCAAAACGGTGATATTATTAAAGGGAAACAGGTAATTATGGCCTTACCGCCGCGTGTAGCGGCTGGCCTTGCCTATGAACCTGTCTTGCCTGCGGGCGCGTTGGATGCAATGCGCACAAGGCCTACATGGATGGGTGGGCAGGCGAAATTTGTGGCGGTGTATGACCGCCCGTTCTGGCGTGAAAAGGGCCTATCGGGGGATGCGATGAGCAGGCGTGGGCCGCTTGGGGAAATCCATGATGCAACAGACCCCAAGACCGGTCTTGGGGCGTTGTTTGGCTTT
The DNA here is from genome assembly GCA_016764475.1 of Amylibacter sp. Taxonomy (GTDB): domain Bacteria; phylum Pseudomonadota; class Alphaproteobacteria; order Rhodobacterales; family Rhodobacteraceae; genus Amylibacter. The sequence continues at coordinate 841 of JAESRV010000092.1, read as the reverse complement.
GTTGGTGTGCCTGCGGCGGGGCGCATGGGGCAGGGCGAAGTGGTCAAATCTGCGGCAGTTGCACAGCTTGGGCGCATTTTCGGGGCGCAGGCTTTGACCCCGAAACAGGTGTTTTACCATGATTGGGCGCAAGCGGTTGAAACGGCCTCTGATCTGGATGCACAGCCAATGAACGGGCATCCGTTTTATGGCTTGCCTGATGTGTTGTCAGGGTTGTGGGAAAGCCGTTTGCGGATGGGTTCAACTGAGGTTGCCGCCCAATTCGGCGGATTTCTGGAAGGCGCGTTAGAGATTGCGGAAAACCTTGCCCAAGATTTAATTGCTGATAGATAAGACCTGTAAGCGGCCTGATATCTAAAGGGAAATAACATGGAAATTCTATCGGAAAACACTTGTTTTGGCGGGGTTCAGGGGGTTTACAAACACGTCTCTGCCGCTTGCCAATGTGACATGACTTTTGCGGTTTACCTGCCGCCACAGGCGCGTGTGCAAAAAGTGCCTGTATTGTGGTTTTTGTCAGGTTTGACCTGCACCCATGACAATGCGATGACGAAAGCAGGTGCGCAGGCTTGGGCGGCTAAATACGGAATTGCACTGGTGTTTCCCGACACTTCGCCGCGCGGCGAAGCTGTGGCAAATGATGACGCTTATGATCTGGGTCAGGGTGCCGGGTTTTATGTGGATGCAACCCAAAAACCATGGGAACCGCATTTCAATATGTGGACATATGTGGCCCAAGAGTTGCCCAAGTTGGTGATGGCGGAGTTTGCTGTTTTAGAAGAAAAACAAGGGATTACCGGCCATTCTATGGGCGGGCATGGTGCGCTGACACTTGCGATCA